>JAHWKH010000134.1 GCA_019347995.1 Gemmatimonadota bacterium
CCCACGGCCAGCTGGTCCTGCGCCAGAAGCTGCGTTCGCTCGGCGTCGAGCACCTCCAGGAAGCTGGTTGCCCCCTCCTCGAAGCGTAGCCGTGCCAGCGCTGCAGCACGCTCGCTCGCGGCCGCTGCTTCCTCGAGGTGGAAAATGCGATCCTGCATCTTCTGATAGGTCGAAAGAGACGTCTCCACCTCCGCCATCGCCATCAGGATCGTCTGATCATAGTGCGCGGCGGCCTCGGCCTCGCTGAAGCGCAGTGCCTCGTCGCCGCTGCCGTCCACCACCGCGAGCACCGGCGCCCCCAGCACCCGCTCCACGTCGTCCACGCTCCGCAGGCGGGGATCGCTCCGCTCCCGGACCACCATGCCCAGCAGGCCGGAGCCGCCGGCGAGCAGGAGCACGACCGCGAGGCCCAGCTTCTTGCGCGGCCACACCGGGCGGTCGCGCAGGGCCGAGGGGTCGATCACCTGGACGTTGGCGTAGGTGAGCGCCTCCCGGAGCTCCTCCTGGCGCAGCCGCTGCTCGGTGAGCACGAGCACCTCGGTGAGTATGCGGACGTCGCGGTGGCGCCGGCCCAGCTCGACGGCCTGGGCGGGGAGGGTCCTCATGTAGGCGTCGAGCCGCGCCGCCTCGGGCTCGAGAGAGGCGATCTGCTCCACCAACCCCGCCCGATACTCGCGCGCGAGCTGACGTAGCGACCCGTCCAGGTAGCGGATGCGCTCGTCCAGGACGCGCAGCTCCCGGTTCTGCGGCGACCGCCGCGACGCCAGCGCCTCGCGCTCCCCGTGCACCTCGACCAGGTCGGACAGCAGGTTTC
Source organism: Gemmatimonadota bacterium (assembly GCA_019347995.1). Next base: position 815 of record JAHWKH010000134.1, read on the forward strand.
CCAGCGTCTCGTTCTGCAGGAAGGCGGGATAGGAGAGGAGCGCCGTCCACGACCGGCCGGGGTCGTCCGCGGCGTCGAGCCGCCGCAGCGTCTCGTCCACGGCGGCCACCTCGGCGCGGGCCCGCTGGAGCCGGCCGAGCAGCTCGGAGTGGCGCTCCACCACGGCCTCGCCCTGGGCGTCGGGCGCGACGATGCCACCCTCGCGCTGGAGGGTCTCCAGGGCCTCCTCCGCGAGCCGCAGCTCCTCCGCCGTGCGCCGCGACACCCCCCGCAGGGAGTCCGCGGTCTCCACGCTCTCGCGGTGCTGCACCGCCGTGCGCAGGCTCGTGAAGGCGTCGATGACGGTGGCCACCACGCCCTCCGCCAGCCCCGGGTCGGTGTGGTTCCACGCCACGCTCAGCACGTTGGCCTCGCGCCGGGGTCGCTCCACCTCGATGGATCCGCGCAGCTCCCGCACCGCCTGGGCGAAGGGCTCGGTCGCGAGCTGGATCTCCCGGGGCATGCCCTCACGCCACGGGAGGAAGGTCGCGCTGACGCCGCCGAAGCGGAGGGCCGTGTGGGGCGGCGCGTCGCCCACCGGCGACGCCTCCGGCGAGACCTGGCGCACGTGGATGCGTCCGTCGTCTTCCCAGCGGACCGTGTAGACCGCCTCGACGGTGGAGCGGTCGGCCTCGAGCGACGCCACCAGCGAGTCGCGGTGCCATCCCGGGGGAGCCGCCAGCGTCACGTGCAGGGCGTGCGCCTCGGCGACCGCCTCGGCCAGCGTGCGGCTGGCCAGCAGCTCCAGGTCGTTGGCGAAGGCGTCTCCGCCCATCTGGAAGAGGGAGAGGAGCCCGCCGCTGGGCGAGACGCCGCCCGGCGGAGGGGGCTCGCCCAGGCGCAGCGCGGCCTCGGCCCGGTAGACCGGCCGCGCCAGGAGGATGGAGGCGGCTCCGACCGCGGCCACGCCCAGGAAGATCAGCGCGCCCGTGCGCCAGCGCCGTCGGACGAGCCGGAGCCATGATGCGACGAGGTCCGCGTTCTGATCCATGGTGGGTCTCAGCGGAGGATGAGGCTGGTGAGCACGGCCGCCAACACCGAGCCGGCGGCGGAGAGCATGATGGTCAGGTTCCGGCTGGCCCAGCTGCGTCGGCCCACCAGGATCTGGTCGCCGGGCTGCAGGACCAGGGCGGAGCTCCCGCCGGAGCCGCCCAGCGAGAGGCGGGTGGTGCTCCCTTCACGAACCAGCGACACGTCGTCGGCGTCGGCGTCGGGCGTGAGGCCGCCCGCGGCGGCGAGCACGTCGGCGAGCGTGAACGTGGGATCCACGGGCAGGAGCCCCGGCTGGCGCACCTCGCCCAGCACCGGGATGCGCAGCACCGGCGTGGCCGCGACGGCGGCGTCGCGCAGCTCCCCGGCGTATGCCGCAAGGATCGCCTCCCGAACCTCGGGGAAGGGCCGCCCCGCCACGGGGACGCGGCCCACCAGGGGCAGGAGCACGGTGCCGTCCTCGACGACGGGATAGTCGGCGGAGAGCCCGGGCTCGTCCTGCACCTGCAGCCGCACCGCGTCGCCGGCACGCAGCCGGAGGACGGTGGCGTCGGCCTGGGCGCTCGCTCCCGCGGGCCCGACGGCAGCGATGGACAGGAGGAGCGCGCCGAGGCAGGCGACGGTTCGAAGCAGCATGTCGGAGGACGGCCGGCAAAGGGAGGGAGGGGGAGCGGGGGCGGCGGCAGGACGCCGTCCCCGTCCGTCGTTCAATTCTCTACGATGACCTGCCCCAGCATCCCCTGCGTCTCGTGTGGGATACAGAAGTACGCATACTCGCCCGCCACGTCGAACGTCTTGCGGAACTCCCCGCCGGCCGGCACGTCTCCCGAGTTCCACGTGGCGGCGCCTTCGGGCAGGCGGACGTGCGCCGGATCGTTCGCCCGGGCCGGATCGGCCGTCGAGGTGTGGACGAACGAGGACGCGTTGCGCCACACCACCGTCTGACCGGTCCGGATCGACGCCACCGCCGGCTCGAACGTCAGATTGGCGTTCATCTGAACCACCACGGCCTCGCCGTCGGTCGGTCCCATCCCGCCGTCGGGACGGTCGGAGAAGCATCCCGCCACGGCGGCGAGGAGGACCGGCGCCAGGAGGCGCGCCGCGGCACCGCCCCGCGCCCTCACCGTCCCCCCTCCTCGACCACCACCGTGCCCATCATGCCGGCCCCTTCGTGGGGCAGGCACACGTAGCGGTACGTCCCCGCGACGGTGAACGTGTGCTCGAAGACCTGGCCGGGTCTCACCTCGCCGGAGTGGAAGCTGGAGGCGCCCTGGGGCAGCTCGACGTTGCCCGGGTCGGCGGCGCGATCGGGGTCGGCGGTCACCGTGTGCACGATGTCGGACCCGTTCGTCCAGCGCACCGTCTCGCCCACGGCGATGCGCACGGTCGACGGCGTGAAGGAGAGCTGGTTCGTCATGCTCACCTCGGCGGCCGCTTCGCCGGAGGGGGCGGCGGTGCCGCCGCCGTCCCCGCCGAAATAGCGCGACAGCGTGATCGGCACGGTGAACTCGAAGCCCCACCGGGTCCCCGGGACGCCCAGGGAGGCGCCCTGGAGGGTGGTGGTCGTGGCGTTGCTCGCCTGCAGGGAGAGGCTGTGCGGGGTGAAGGGGACCCTGAGCTGGATGCCCGCGCTCCACGCCGCCTCGCCCTCCGCCTCGTCGAGGTCGGTGAGCCGGGCGTAGTCACCGGCCAGCGCCACGCTCGGCGAGATCTGGAGAACGCCGCCTCCCGCCCACGCGAAGCGGTCCTCCCCCTCGTCGAAGGCGTTGGAGAACCAGCGGCCGGAGGCCATGAGCCGGAGGCGCTCGCCGAACGTGCGCGCCACGGTCACCTCTCCGTCCCCGCTCTCCGCGGCGTCGTTGTAGGCGACCTGGAGGGAGAGATCGAGGGGCGCGCCGGCCGTCTGCTCCAGGGGCGCGTAGCGGCCGAAGAGCTCCCATTCGTTGGGGATGCCCGACACCAGCTCCGAGTTGGTGCCGTAGCGAGCGCCGACCAGGAGTCCAGCAGGCAGACCCGCGGCGAGAAGGAAGGTCGGGTAGTTGATCACCTTCCGCAGCGGAGCGCCCGTGTCGGTGAAGCGGTGGAGGAAGTTGAAGTAGACGGTCCCGGACTGCCCGCTCCACGATCCCGTCATGTTCGGCGGCCGCTCCGTCACCGACTGACCGGCCGCCGGTGCGGCGAGCGCCAGCGTCGCGAGCATGGGGAGCGAGGTCAGGCGATGGGAGGCGAACGGATGTCGGGCCATCAGGTTCCTCCGGCGAAGTGTCGTGTATGCTCGGAAACGCGTCAGGCGCCGCGGAAGGTTTCCGGGGGCACCATGCGTCGCTCCCGCTCGACCCATAATACTATGAGCTTGATGTATCTCGCATCTACCGCCGCCGCACGCCGGCCATTACGGCCCGTGGCCGCCGGAGGAGAAGGAGCCCCATGACGTCCGCCCGCGCGATCTCCTGGTTCCAGCGCACCTATCCGCGGCGTACGGCGGTGCTCGTGGGGCTGCTCGCCCTCGCAGGCGTGTCGGAGGGCCTGGGTCTGCTCACCCTCCTGCCTCTCCTGCAGATCGCCGCCGGTGGGGAGGCGGCGGGGGGGATGGCGGAGCGCGCCGTCGTCTCGGTGCTCGGGCTGGTGGGCGCGCGGCCGACGCCGGGCTCCCTCCTCGGGCTGATCCTCACCGCGCTGCTCGCGAAGGGGCTCTTCCGCTGGATGGCCATGCGTCGGGTCGGCGATGCCGTGGCGCAGGTGGCGCGTGATCTCAGGCTGCGTCTGATGGGCGCCCTGATGCGGGCCCGGTGGAGCCACGTCGCCGGGCTGCGCTCCGGCGCTCTCGCGTCGTCCATCAGCCGCGAGGTGTTCTGGGGCGCCAACGCCTACCGCAACGCGTGCTCCGCGGCGGCGGCGGCGCTGCAGGCCCTCGCGTACGCGGTGGTGGTGGTGCTCGTCTCCTGGAGGGTGGGGGCGCTCGCCCTGGTGGCCGCGGCCCTGCTCGCCCTGGCGCTGGGGGTCTTCGTCCGGCTGGCGCGGCGGGCCGGCGCGGACCTCACGGAACGCTCCCGCCGGCTGGTGTCGCGGCTGCTGGACGTGGCGGGGGGCCTCAAGGCCATCCGCGCCATGGGAAGGGAGGCTCCCTCCCTCGCCGCGCTGGAGCGGGATACGGCCCGGGTGGAGCGGGCCGAGCGCCGGCACGTGCTGGCGGTGGAGTCGCTGCACGCGTTCCACGAGCCGCTGCTCGCGCTGGTGTTGGCTCCCGCCGCATGGTGGGCGCTGACGGCCGGGGGTATCGACCTGCCCACGCTGCTGGTTTCGGTCTTCCTCTTCCACCGTCTCGTGGGGCGCGTGCACACCGTCCAGTCCGAGTACCAGGCGATGGTGGCCGCCGAGGCGGCGTTCCACGCCGTCCGCCGCCAGATCGAGGACGCCGAGGCCGCGCGGGAGGACGACGCCGGCGGTCCGGCGGTCGCGCTGGAGCGGTCCATCGAGGTGCGGGGCGTCTCGTTCTTCTTCGGACAGCGGCGCGTCCTGGACGACGTGAGCCTGGAGATCCCGGCCCACCACCTCACGGTACTGACCGGCCCCTCGGGCGTCGGCAAGACGACGCTGCTGGACCTCCTGGTGGGGTTGCGGCGTCCCGACGCGGGCGACGTCTTCGTGGACGGGGTGCCCCTCGCGGCCATGGCGCCGGCCCGGTGGCGCGTCCGTCTCGGCTACGTCCCGCAGGAGCCTGTTCTCCTGGGGGACACGGTGGCCCGCAACGTGACGCTGCGTGTCGAGGACGTGCCGGACGCCGACGTGGAGCGGGCCCTGCGGCGGGCGGGCGCGTGGACGTTCGTGTCGGCGCTTCCCGGGGGCATCCACGCCGAGCTCGGCGAGCGGGGGGGGAGCCTTTCCGGGGGAGAGCGTCAGCGCATCGCCGTGGCGCGGGCGCTGCTGCATCGACCCACGCTCCTCGTGCTGGACGAGGCCACCTCCGAGCTGGACCATGAGGCCGAGGCGGCCCTGTGCGACACCCTCCTCCGCCTCCGCTCGGAGGTCACCATCGTCGCGGCGTCCCACCGACCGGCGCTCGCCGCCGTGGCCGACCGGGTCTACGCGCTGCGTGACGGACGGGCCGTGCTCGTCGCCGCACGCGCGCCTTCCCGGCCGGCTCTCGAGGTCTCCGCCGGCGAAGGCGCCTGAGGCCGGGCCGGTCGAGGGCGCCATCGCGCCCGCCCGACACAAGAATTTCCAGCTTGAAGGAAAGGAACGGATCCTGCGGGAGGGGGGCTGTCGTACGCCGGCTTCTCAACTTCTTTACGAAGGAGGTCCACGATGTCCCTCCGTGACCGTCTCCCTGCCACCTCGCTCCGGCCGGGCGGCCGGCGGGGTCCTCTCCGCCTCGTCACCTGGCCGCTTGTTCTGATGCTCGCGCTCTTCGCCGCCGCATGTGACGACGATGACGACGACATCACGCCGCCGCCCGTGCCCGACCCGGTCGTGGACCTGGAGGTGATCGCCGAAGACCTCACGGCTCCGGTGATCCTGCGCGAGGCGCCCGACGGCTCCGATCGGCTCTTCGTCGTGGACCAGGCGGGCCTCATCCGCATCCTCGACGCCGACGGCGACCCGGTCGAGCTGCACCTGGTGATGGACAACTACGCCGCGCACAAGCACAAGAACGTGAAGGCTGCCTGGCTCGCGGAGAACCCACGGTTCGTCGTGCACTTCACCCCGACCCACGCCTCCTGGATGAACCTGGTCGAGGTCTGGTTCGGCATCGTCGAACGCCAGGCCATCCGCCGCGGAGTGTTCAAGTCCGTCAAGGACCTCAACACCAAGATCCGCGCCTTCATCGACGGCTGGAACGACCGATCCCACCCCTTCGTCTGGACCAAGAGCGCCGATGAGATCCTCAAGAAAGCCAACCGTCCAACAACTTCAAATCCGCGCCACTAGAGTGCAACCAGGATCACGTGGTGACCCCTTCATCCACCACGTCCCCAGACCTGGCCGATCCCGAAGGCTGGGGGCGGTCAGCGTGGTCGGTGCACGTCGCCGCGGTGCGACTGGGGGAGACATGCAACGCCACGGCTTCGATCAGCAACCACGAAACCACTC
>JAHWKH010000135.1 GCA_019347995.1 Gemmatimonadota bacterium
CCCCCGCGTTGACGGCGCCGGGGTCCGCGGCCAAGTTGACCGCCCACCGGGCCTTCGGGCCCCCCATCGGAGCGCGCCGGAGCGACCGGGACCGAACGTATGCGAGCGCAGGCGACGAGACAATCCGTCGGGGGAGCCATCCTCACCTTTTTCATCCTCTCCTGCGCCGGCGCCGGCGATTCGTCCGGCGATGCGGCGGTCGACGGCGGCCGCGAAACGACCCCTCCCACCCGGGGAGAGGACGCCGGGGTCGACGCGCCCGCGGTGCTCCCCGGCCTCGAAGTGCTCCTGCAGGACTCGATCCACCTGGTGCGCGGCCGGCGGGTGGGGCTCGTGACCAACCACACCGGCCTCTCGCCCGACGGCACCCACACCATCGACCGCCTGCGGGACCATCCCGACGTGGAGCTGGTGGCGCTGTACTCGCCCGAGCACGGCATCCGGGGAACCGCCGAGGCCGGCGAGAGGGTGGCCAGCGGCCGTGACGAGCCCACCGGGCTCCCCCTCCACTCCCTGTACGGCGACACCCGCAAGCCCACGCCCTCCATGCTGGAGGGGGTGGAGGTGCTCCTCTTCGACATCCAGGACGTGGGCGCGCGCTACTACACCTACGTGTGGACGATGGCCCTGGCGCAGGAGGCCGCGGGCGAGGCGGGCATCCCGTTCGTGGTCCTGGACCGGCCGAACCCCATCGGTGGCCACCGGATGCAGGGAAACGTGCTGGAGCCCGCCTTCGCCACCTTCGTGGGGCTCCATCCCGTGCCCATGCGCCACGGGCTCACACCCGGCGAGCTGGCCCGCGTCGTCCGCGACGCGTACGGCGTGGAAGCCGACCTTCACGTGGTGCCGCTGCAGGGGTGGCGGCGGGACATGCTCTTCCCGGAGACTGGCCTGCCGTGGGTCCCGCTCTCGCCCAACATGCCCTCGGTGACCAGCGCCCTCCACTACCCCGGCACCTGCCTGTTCGAGGGCACCAACCTCTCGGTGGGACGGGGCACGGAGAACGCGTTCCAGTGGATCGGCGCGCCGTGGCTGGACGGCGAGGAGCTCGCCGCGCGCCTGGAGGCCCTCGAGCTGCCCGGGGTGCGCTTCGAGCCGGTGAGCTTCACGCCCCGGGATCCGGGAGACGGCAAGTACGGCGGGGAGGTCGTGTCGGGGGTCCGGTTCGTGGCCACGGACCCCGACCTCTACGATCCCCCGGTGGCCGCCGTGGCCGCCCTCCTCGAGGCCCGCAGGCTGGCCGGGGAGCGGTGGGAATGGCGTCCGGCGCACTTCGACCGCCTCGCCGGCAACGACCGCCTCCGGCGCATGATCGACGAAGGTCGCCCCCTGGGCGAGATCGTGGCGCCCTGGCGCGACGAGCTCGCCGCCTTCCACGCCCTGAGCGAGCCCCACCTCCTCTATCGATGAGAGCGACGACGTGCACCCCACGGCTCCCCGTTCCGTACTGATGACCACCGCCGCCGTCCTGGCCGGCGCCTGCGCGTCGGCCGGTCCCGCCGGACCCGGCGCCACGCGCGCGGGCGGGACGCCGACGGCGACCCTCGAGGCGCTGCACGAGACGGTGCGGGTGGAGGGGCTGGAGGACCGCAGGTTCCAGCCCGAGCACTACTGGCGCGTGGTGGAGCCCGTGGTGCGGCGCGGCGGACACCTGTCCATGGAGCGGGTGGGCCAGAGCGCCGAGGGGCGCCCCCTGCGCGAGATCACGTACGGTGAAGGCCCCACGACGGTCCTGCTCTGGTCGCAGATGCACGGCGACGAGAGCACCGCCTCCATGACGCTGGCCGACGTGTTCGCGTTCCTGGCCGATCGGCCCGACCACCCGCTGGCCCGGCTGTTCCGTGAGCGGCTCACGCTGCATTTCGTGCCGCTCCTCAACCCCGACGGCGCGGCCCGCTTCCAGCGCAGGAACGCCCAGGGCGTGGACGTGAACCGGGACGCACGCATGCTGGCCACCCCCGAGGGCCGCACGCTGAAGGCCGTGCGCGACAGGGTGGAGCCGGACTTCGGCTTCAACCTCCACGACCAGAACGTGAGGACGCGCGTGGGCGACAGCGGCCGGGGCGCCGCCATCGCCCTGCTCGCCCCCGCGTTCAACGAGGCGCGGGACGTCAACGCGCTGCGGGAGCGCGCCATGCGCGTGGCGTCGGTGATCGTCGAGGCCATCGATCCGCTGGTGGGCGAGCACATCGCCCGCTACGACGACACGTTCAACCCCCGTGCGTTCGGCGACCTGATGGCGGCGTGGGGCGCGAGCACCATCCTCATCGAGTCGGGCGGCTGGCGGGACGACCCGCAGAAGCAGTACCTGAGGAAGACGAACTTCGTCGCCATCCTGGCGGCGCTGGAGGCCATCGCCCGGGAGAGCTGGACCGCCGTGCCCACCACGGCGTACGAGACGCTGCCCCGCAACGGGCGCAGCGTGGGCGACCTCCTCGTCACCGGCGGCACCCTGGCCGTGCCGAGCCTGCCGCCGCTCCTGGCCGACGTCATGGTGCAGTACGAGCGGCCCCTCCTCGAGGAGGGGGGGCTCATCGACGAGATCGGCGACCTGGGAGGGTTCCAGGCCCGGGACACGGTGCGGGTCGACGGGCTCTACCTGGTGCCCCTGCCCGAGGCGCTGGACGCCGGCCCTCCCGGCACGCAGATCCGGCTCGGCGCCCCCGCCCGCTTCGTGGTGGCCCGCCGTCCCGACGGGGGAGAGCCGGTGTGGACGTTCGACGGCGGCCCCGTGCCCGCCACCGCGCGCCGCCCTCGCTGACCGCCCGGCCATGACGCCTCCCATGCGCCCGGCGCGCGCGCTGGTGTGCGCCCTCGCGGTCCTCGCCGCCGGAGGCTGCGCGGCCGGTCCCGCGGCCACCGCGACTCCCCCCGGGGTCGCCTCCCAGCCTCCCGCGATCCACTGGGTGCGCAGCTCCGCCGAGCACCGGGTCCTGTTCCTCCAGGTCTACGGGCAGGCGGCCGAGGCCGTACGCGAGCGGGAGGGTGCGTACGACGACGGTCGCTGGGCCGTCATCCTGGACGCCGACGAGACCGTCCTGGACAACTCGGAGTACCAGCGGCGCAGGGCGGCCGCGGGGCTCGGCTTCACCCTCGAGTCGTGGAACGACTGGGTGCGGGAGGAGGCGGCGCCGGCGCTGCCGGGGGCGGTCCGGTTCGTCGAGCGGGTCCGCTCCCTGGGCGGCCGCGTGGCCATCGTCACGAACCGGGACGAGCCCGTGTGCGACGCCACCCGGCGCAACCTGGACGCGCTGGGCATCGTCGCGGACGTCGTCCTGTGCCGCCAGGCGGGCGAGGAGGGCAAGGACGGCCGCTTCCGCGCCGTCCAGGAAGGCACGACGCACGCGGCCCTCCCCCCGCTGGAGGTGCTGGCGTGGGTGGGCGACAACATCCAGGATTTTCCCGGCATGGGCCAGGAAGCCCGGGAGGCCCCCGCCGACGCCCTCGCCCGCTTCGGCCGGAGCTGGTTCCTCCTCCCGAACCCCATGTACGGCTCCTGGGAACGGCTGCCGCCCCGCGAGTAGGCGCCGTCGCTTTCTCGGCTGGCCGGCCGCCGGCGCGGCGCGCGCCGAAGCCCCGTCCCGGGGCCGCGGCTCACGCCACCGCGACCTCCCGCACCAGGGGAATCACCTCCTCCGCGAAGCGCTCCATCTCCTCGAGCTGTGGGCTCATCTGGAGGAGCAGCAGCTCCACCCCGACGTCCTCGAAGGCCCGCACCCGCTCGGCCACCTGCTCCGGGGTCCCGACCAGGCCGCTCCTGAGGCCCCGGTTCGACACGGAGTAGTCCTCCAGGCTCACGCGCCGCTCGAGCTGCGTGTTCTCGACCCAGTCCTGGTAGTTGGCGTAGCCCCGGGCCGAGGCGCGGACGTCGGTGATGCGGGCCACCTCCCGCTCCGCCTCCTCCTCGGTGTCGCGCACGATGGCGTACCCGGCGGCCCCGAACCTCAGCGGGGGCAGGCCCAGATCCTCGCGGCGCGCGCGCATGTCGGCGACCTTCGCGCCCACGACGTCGGGAGGATCGCCGTGGGTGAGCCAGCCGTCGCACGTGCGGGCGATGAGGGCCTTGCCCGCCGGCGACTCGCCCCCCGCGTACACCACCGGCCGCGGCTTCTGGACGGGCTTGGGCTCCAGGACCCCGGCCTCGATCCGGTAAAGGGCGCCGTCGTGGTCGAACTCCGGATGCTTCCACAGGCCGTCCACCACCTCGAGCCACTCCCCGGTGCGGGCATAGCGGTCGTCGTGCTCGTCGAAGGCGACGCCGTACTTGCGGGCCTCCGTCGCCCACCACGAGGAGACGACGTTCAGCGACAGCCGGCCTCCGCTGATGTGATCGATGTTCGCGGCCTGCTTGGCCAGGAGCGCGGGAGCGTGGAAGGTGGGGCGCACCGCCACCATGATCTCCAGGCGCTCGGTCACGGCGGCCAGCGCCGCCGCCGTGCTCCACGCGTCCAGGGAGGGCGCGTCCTCGCCCTTGATGTCGTTCAGGTTGAGCTCGGCCACCAGCGTGAGGTCGAAGCCGATCTCCTCGGCGCGGCGGGCGAGGCGGCTCGTGTACTCCCAGCTCGCCTCCATGCCCTCGTCGTCCACGTTGCGCAGCCATCCGCCGAAGACGGGGAGCCAGAATCCGAAGCGCATCAGGCCACCTCCGCGGCCACTTCGCCGCCCGTGCGCGTCGCCGCCGCCTCCGAGCCCCGGGCCTGCCGGGACACCGTCCGCTCCGCCGTCGGCGCGGCTTTGCGCTCCGCCTCCCGCTCCAGCTCGCGCTCCAGCCAGTCGACCAGCGGCGCGAAGGGGTCGAAGCCCACCACCCGGGGGCCGTCGGCCACGAAGTTCGACAGGGCGTTGACGTCGTAGTAGCGGATGCCGCCGTCCCGCTCGTCCACGAGGTACTCGACGCCTCCCACCTGGATGCCGGACGCGGCCGCGATCCGCTCCACGTCCGCCACGACGGCGGGGGGCGGCTCGTAACCCTCCACCCGCAGCGAGTTCTTCGGCGCGTCGGCCGGGCACGCGCCCCGCACCAGCTCGCTGCCGTCGACGTCCTGGCATACGTCGGCCGGGCAGAGGTTGTAGCTGCCGGCGGGCGCGTATACGCGGATCGCGTACAGGAAGCGGCCGTCCAGGACCTCCACCCGGACGATGCGCGCCTTCTCCGGCTGGAGCAGCTCCTGTACGAGGCCCGTGCCGTCGAGGCCCAGGTCCAGGCGGCCCTCCGCCACGGCCGCCTCCAGCTCGTCAGGACCGTCGAAGCGCACGATGCCGGCTCCGCTCCCTCCCACGTTCGGCTTCACGACGAGCGGATAGCCGATCTCCCGCGCCGCGGTCGGGGCGAGAGTCGGGTGGTGGATCGCCCGGGAGCGCGGGTGGGGCAGCCCCATCCCCGCCAGCAGCGAGATCTGGTACGCCTTCGAGATCTCCGTCCGCCATGCTTCGCCGCCGTTGAGCACGCGCACGCCCAGGCGCTCGAGGTGGGCCAGCAGGTGGGAGGTGTACGCCACCGTGGCGGCCCCGCCCCGCAGCCACGCCGAGGGGCTCATCCGATTCAGGAGGACGTCGAAGGGAACCTCGTCGGAGCCCGGGTCGAACGTGTGCTCCCGGGCATCGAGGCGGACCCAGGGCACGCCCCGGCGGTCCAGCTCCTGGAAGAGGGGGCGGAACCAGTCGGGATGCTCGTAGAGGACTCCCAGCACGGGACGGGAATCCGAACGACTCGGCGATGACATGATCGACTCCGGTTGAACGAAAAAAAACCGGCCCCCCCTCCGCGTGGGAGAGGGGGCCGGGAGTGCCGCCGGCTTCTCGCCGGCCGGCTAGGCCATCGTGCCGGTGGCACGACGACGCCCGCCCGCCTCTCCCGGGGGAGAGCCGCACATGCGACAGCGACAGCGACACATGGAGCGGGGGCGGCGGGTCTGGCTCACGGGTACCGTCCGTTGCGAGAAGGGGCTGCCCATCGTAGGGCGGCCGGCGGGAGTTGTCAACGGCCCTGCCGGCCCACTACCGGAAGAGGAAGCGCGTGCCCGGCACGGGCAGGTGCCATCCCGCCCCGTCCGGAAGCGCCCCGCGCAGCCGGTCCAGGAAATCATCCAGATCGGTGAACGGCACGGGCCGGGCGGGCTCCGAGGGGGGACGGAAGAAGTCCTCCCAGTGGCCCAGGAGGACGTGCCGGGGATCCGCCGCCGCCAGGAGGCGCTCGGGGTGCCATCTCACCTCCGCGTAGGTGGCCGGCACCACGAGGGCCAGGTCCACGCCGTGGCCGTCGCCCAGATCCGGGGGCAGGCCGTAGGGAGCCGCGGCCACGGCGTCCTGGTAATAGATCCGGAAGGCGGTGCTCCCCTCGGCGTCCAGGAGGTCCACCAGGTACGCCAGGGTGCGGCCGGCGAGCCACTCGTCGGCGTGTCGTGGACGGCGCTCCATGGGAGCCCGACGCTCTCCGGCGTAGAGCACCCTTCCTGCGAAGTGGGGGGCATGGTCCGAAGCCAGGGGCATGACGCGAACGCCGTCGCCGACGGAGATCCAGCGCCCCGGGGCCTCCACGCTTCCCGCCGCCGCCTCCACCACCCGCACGCGCGCCGCGCCCACGCCGAAGGGAGCGAGCTGGTGCGCCATCGTCCGATTGCCGTACACGACCGCCCCGGGAGCCCGCTCGGCCATGATCCAGGGGACGTCCATGAGGTGGTCGTAGTGCGCGTGGCCCACGAGGATCGCGGTCACGTCGTCGACCCGGGGCAGGTGCGCCCCGATGCGCTCCGGGACCGGCCCGATCCGGGCCGTCCCGGCCTCGACGAGAGAGGGATTCGAGTAGAACGGGGCGGTCATGATGGCGGCTCCGCGGTGCCGGACGAGCCAGCCGCCCACGCCCA
>JAHWKH010000136.1 GCA_019347995.1 Gemmatimonadota bacterium
GGGCCTCCGACTACGGCGCGTATCAGGACTACCTGGAGGTCCACCCCGACGAGTTCATGGCGCTCGTCAACACCATCCTCATCAACGTGACCAGTTTCTTCCGCGACGCCGACGCGTGGCAGTACATCTGCAAGGAGATAGTGCCGCGCATCCTTGAGCGCAAGGCGCCGGACGACCTCATCCGCGCCTGGAGCGCCGGGTGCTCGTCCGGGGAGGAGGCGTATACCCTCGCCATCATCCTGGCGGAGGCCATGGGGCCGGAGGAGTTCACGCGGCGGATCAAGATCTACGCCACGGACATGGACGAGGACGCGCTGGCCAGGGCCCGCCAGGCCGTCTGGTAGACCAGCGGCGCCGCCGCCGCCCGCACGAGATCGACGTCCTCCGGAAGCCGGTACAGGTTGCGCTGCGGCACGGCGACGCGCTCGGCGAAGCCCCCGTCCAGGTGCTCGCCCAGGATCCGGAACCGGGGCGGCGGAAGCGCCTCGCCCGAGGACGTGGCGTCGTACCAGTCGTAGTCCAGGGAGGGATCCACCACCACCCGGGTTCCGGGCTCGACGCCCTCGACGCCGGGGCCCACGGCGTCCACCTCGCCGGCCATGTCCGAGCCGCCCACGTGGGGGAAGCGCGTCTTCAGGTTCGGCAGCCCCCGCCGCACCCACAGATCCAGGTGGTTCAGCGCCGCGGCGCGCACCTTCAGGCGCACCTCGCCGGGCCCGGGCTCGGGCGTCGGCACCTCCTCGACCCGCACGACGTCCGGCCCTCCGTTCTCGTGGAACAGCGCCGCTCGCATGGCCGGATACCTCCTCGGTGTGCGTGGCTCCATCGGGGCGCCAAGAGTACCGGCGGGGGCCGACGTCGTCTAGCTTGCAGGCGTGACCGACTCCACGCCGCCCCCGTCCGACGAGCGCGATCCACCCGCCGACGACGACGTGCACGCCGGCGCCGACGTCACGCTGGGGGGATATTTCGAGACCCACGACCGCCCTCCCGCCTTCGAGGGCGTCGACGGCCAGCCCTACACCGTGTCCGTCGAGGTCGAGAAGACCGCGAACCTCAAGGCCCCGTACGTCGGCTACCTGGTCTTCCCCCGGTGGGCGGAGACAGGGGTCGGCATCGTGGGACACGTGGAAACGCCGGTCCTCTGGGAGGGGACGGCACGCGACGACGTGCTGGCCGAGGCCGGGGCCACGCCCCTCCTGCGCGTGAAGGGGCTCCTGGACGAGGCCATCCGCAGGAAGACCGAAGGAACGGAATAGGCGGCGACTCCTCCATGCTCCGCGACACCCTCATCCTCCTCGGGGAGTCCGACGCCGCCAGGGCGGTGGTCACCCGCACCCCGTTGCGGGGAATGGCCCGCCGATTCGTCCCGGGCGAGACGGTGGAGGAGCTCGTCGGCGCCACCGCCGCGGCGAACGACCAGGGCATGGCCGTCACCGCCAACTTCCTCGGCGAGTCGGTGAAGAGCGAGGAAGCGGCGCGGGACGCGGCCGACGCCTACCTCCAAGTCATGGATTGCATCGCCGCGGAGGACCTGCGCGCGGGCGTCTCCCTCAAGTTCACGCAGCTCGGCCAGAGCATCTCCGAGCCGTTCCTCGCCGAGAACCTCGGCCGGGTGCTGGAGCGCGGCGACCGGGACGGGATCTTCATACGCTTCGACATGGAGTCGTCGCAGTACACCCAGCGCACCCTCGACGCCTTCGAGAAGCTGTGGGCCGACGGCTGGCGCCGCATCGGCGTGGTCCTGCAGGCCTACCTCCACCGCACCGCGGGCGACGTGGCCCGCATGAACGAGCTGGGCGCCCCCGTGAGGCTGTGCAAGGGCGCCTACGCCGAGCCGCCCGAGGTCGCGTTCCAGGACCGCGACGAGGTCGACCGCAGCTTCGTGGAGCTCATGCGCATGCTCCTGTCGAAGGGGACACAGGCCGCCATCGCCACCCACGACGAGCGGATGATCGAGGCCACGGTGGAGTTCGCCCGGAGCGAGGGCGTCCAGCCCGACGCGTTCGAGTTCCAGATGCTGCACGGCGTGCGGCGCGACCTCCAGCGCCAGCTCATGGAGGACGGCTGGCGGATGCGCGTCTACGTCCCCTTCGGCACCCACTGGTACCCGTATCTGATGCGGCGCCTGGCCGAGCGGCCCGCCAACGTCCTCTTCCTGGCGGGCAGCGTGGTGCGCGAGTCGCCCCTGGGCTTCCTGTGGCCGGGCGGACGCCGGCGCAACGGCGCGCCATGAGCGGCGAGCCGTTCCTCCGTGTCACCGAGATCTTCCACTCCCTCCAGGGCGAGTCCACGTGGGCCGGGCTCCCGTGCACGTTCGTGCGCCTCACCGGCTGCCCGCTGCGCTGCACGTGGTGCGACACCGCGTACGCCTTCCACGGTGGCGAGCGGATGACCCTGGACGCGATCCTGGAGGAGGTGCGGACCATGAGCGGGGGCCGATCCTCCCCCCTGGTGGAGATCACCGGCGGCGAGCCCCTGGTCCACCCCAACGCCTTCGTCCTGGCCGAGCGGCTCCTGGACGAAGGCTACACGGTGCTGGTGGAGACGTCCGGGGCCCTGGACGTGGCGCCGCTGGACCCGCGGGTCCACAAGATCATGGACCTCAAGTGCCCCGGCTCGGGAGAGGCGTCGCGCAACCGCTGGGAGAACCTCGATCATCTCACCGAACGTGACGAGGTCAAGTTCGTGGTGGCCGACCGTACGGACTTCGAATGGATGCGCGACGTGATCCGGGAGCGTGGGCTCGACCGGCGCGTGCGCGAGGGGAGCCTGCGCTCGCTCCTGGTCTCCCCGGTCTGGGGCAGCGTCGACCTGCAGGCCCTGGCCGGCTGGATCCTGGAGGAGCGGCTGCCGGTGCGCTTCCAGGTCCAGCTCCACAAGCTCGTGTGGGGTGCCGAGGCGACGGGCGTGTGAGCGACTTCGATCCGAGGCTGGTGCTGCTCAGCGAGGCCCTGTCGGCCTACGCCTCCGACGCCGACGACCCGCCCCACCCCGAGTGGGAGGAGCGCATCCACGCGGCCGTGGCGCTGGTCGTGCGGGCGGCCGAGGAGCTGGACGTGCTGCTCATCAAGCGGGCCCAGCGGGAGAGCGATCCCTGGTCCGGGCACATGGCCCTTCCCGGCGGCCGGCGTGACCGGGCCGACACCACCCTCGTCGACACCGCGGTCCGGGAGACCGCCGAGGAGACGGGCCTGGCGCTCGAGCGTGGGATGCGGCTGGGACGCCTCGAGGAGGTGAGCCCGCAGAGCCGCCGGCTGCCCGACCTCACCATCTTTCCGTTCGTCTTCGGGGTGCCGTCCGGCGCCGCGGCCCGGGTGGCCAGCGGCGAGGTCGAGGCCGTGCACTGGGTGCCGCTGGAGACCCTCCGCGACCCGGCGACCCGCTGCACCCAGGAGATCGAGATCGGCGGCGAGGTGCGCCGGTTCCCCTGCCTCAGGGTGGCCGGCGACGTGGTATGGGGCCTCACCTACCGCATCCTGCTGGACTTCTTCCGCGTCTGGCCCGAGGAGAAGCTCCGGGAGCTGCGCCCGGGCTAGGAGCCTGTCCGAGTAATGGGGCGGGCCGCGTTACGGGCACCACGGGGTCAGATCCTAGGCGGCGCGCCGAAGGCGTAGCGACAACGCTTCGCGTTGTTACCGCTACGGCGAGGTGCGCCAACGACGGAGATGACCCCGGACCATCGCTCACGCGATGGTGCCCGCCCGTAACCCGAAGGGCGAGTGGCGGTTGCGGCGCGGTAACAACGCGTAGCGTTGTCCCGTCGTCTCTCGTCGTCGCCGATGCTTGGGCATCGACTCCTCCTCGTTCCTTGGCTGAGCACCGCAAGCGCCGCTCGCGCGGCCCACCCCATTACTCGGACAGGCTCCTACTCCTCCGCGCCGGCGCCGGCCGGCACCGCCCGCGGCGAGAGCAGCACCAGCTCCCGCACCACCACCTCGGCGGTGGGGATGGTGACGCCGTCGCGCTCGTAGGAGTCGTACTCGAGGCGCCCTTCCACGTAGATGCGGTCACCGGTGGACACGTGGTCCTCGGCCACCTGCGCGAGGCGGTTCCACAGGGTGATGCGGTGCCAGTCCGTGCGCTCCTTGCCGTTGCCGTCGCCGTCGCCTCCCGGCAGCCAGCGGTTGGTGGCCAGGGAGAGGTGGGCCACCTTCGTTCCGTTCTGGGTTTCCTGCACGTCGGGATCCCGGCCGACGTTCCCCACGAGGATGATCTTGTTCACCGAGCGGGCCATGCGCTCCTCCAGGTCCGGGCGTGGTGCTCCCGCCGCGCGGCGGGGCCGGCGGCGTATCGACACCGGGACGATGAGGGGCGCGCCAGGGCGATCCCATGGCGAAACGCGCCCCCGCCACGGAGCCCTCCACACCACGGATCCCTGGACCGCGCGCCGGGGGCGCGGTAGCCTCTCCTGCATGAACCAGGGCCCCGTGCCGACCGCCCATCTCTTCGCGCCGCTCCACGTGGAGCTCATGGCGCTCCTTCGGGGCCTCTCCGACGAGGACTGGCTCCGTCCCACGCCCGTGCCCGAGTGGCGGGTGCGCGACGTGGCCGCCCACCTCCTGGACGGGGACCTCCGCAAGCTGGCCGTGGTGCGTGACGCCCACTTCCCGCCGCCCCCCGACGACCCTCTCGAAGGGTACGAGGACCTGGTGCGCTACCTGGACGGCCTGAACGCACAATGGCTGCGGGCGGCGGAGCGCCTCAGCCCACGGCTCATCGTGGAGCTCCTCGACGTCACCGGACCCGCCGTCTCCGCGCTGGTGGAGAGTCTGGATCCCCACGAGCCCGCCCCGTTCGCCGTGGCGTGGGCCGGAGAGGAGGCGTCACCGAACTGGATGGACGTGGGGCGCGACTACACCGAGCGCTGGCACCATCAGCAGCAGATCCGCGCCGCGGTGGGGGCCCGCGAGCTTCTCGTGCCGCCCTGGATCCACCCCCTGATGGAGCTGTCGGTGCGGGCGCTGCCCAGGGCATACGCGCGGCTGGAGGCCCCGGGTGGCACCGCCGTGGAGCTCGAGATCCCAGGGGTGGGGACGTGGACGGTGGAGCGGAGAGAGGAGGCGTGGAGCGTGGCCCCGGGCGCGGTGCCCGCGCCCGACTGCGCCGTGGTCGCCGATCCGGCCACCGTGTGGCGCCTCCTGTTCAACGCCCTGGACGTGGCGGCGGCGCGCGAGCGCCTCCAGGTCACCGGCGACGCGGCCCTGGCCGAGCCGCTGCTCCACGCCCGGGCCGTGATGGCGTAGGGACGCGCCGGCCTCAGGCGCCGAACTTCGCCACGATCCGCCTCACGGTGTTCAGGTTGCGCATCCCCCCCATGGCCGCGTCGAGGCGGGCGGGCCGGATCGCCGAGTCCGTCATCCTGCCGCGGCGGAGCCAGAAGACCTCCCGACCCCGGACCCGGAAGAGGTCGTCCGGCGTCTCCAGCGCCCGCAGGGCCGCCTCCACTTCGGGGCCGGCGGCAGCCGCCAGGAACGTCACGTGGACGTTGAAGCCCTCCGTTTCCAGCTCGGCGGCGTCCCGGTCGGGCGCGCGAAAGACCACGTTCCCGCTCGCGATGAACGTGGCGACGTCCTGGAAGCCCAGCGCTCCGAAGAGCGCGCGCAGCTCGTCCATCGCGACGCGGTGGCGCCCCCGACGTTGATGCCGCGTAGGAACGCCACCCGGCGGCGCTGCGCCGCCGCGCTCACGCTCCCCAGGTGCGCTCCAGCACGTCGAGCCAGTTCTCGAAGAAGACGCGCCGGAGCGAAGCGTCGTCCCATCCCCCATCCCGAAGCGCGTCCACGAGACGGGGAAGCCCGGTCACGTCCCCGATTCCGGCCGGCACCGTGGAGCCGTCGAAGTCCGACCCCAGGCCCACGCCTTCGAGCCCCACGCGCTCCGCCAGGTAGTCGAACTGCCGCACCACCCGCTCCAGCGGCGTGTCCCGGTCCTTCCAGCCGTCCTCGCGCAAGAATGTCACCGACAGGTTCACGCCCACCAGTCCCCCGGAGTCGCGGATGGCGTCGAGCTGCCAGTCGGTGAGGTTGCGGCTGGCCGGGCACACCGTCCAGGCGTTGGAGTGGGTCGCCACCAACGGCGCATCGCTGATCCGGGCCACGTCCCGGAAGCCGGCGGCGTTCAGGTGCGAGAGGTCCACCACCACCCCCAGCTCGTTGCAGCGCCGCACCAGCGCCTTCCCCGCGGGCGTGAGGCCGGGACCGATATCCGGATCGGCGGGGTGCCGGAAGGGAACGCCGTGGCCGAAACGGTTGGGCCGGCTCCACACAGGCCCCAGGGAGCGCAGCCCGGCCGCGTGGTAGAGCTCCAGCGCGTCCAGGTCCTCGTCGATGGCGTCGGCGCCCTCGATGTGGAGCACGGCCGCCAGGGCGCCCTCGTCCACCGAGCACCGGATCTCGGCCGCCGACCGGCAGACCCGGACGCGGCCGGCCGAAAGGCTCTCCAGCCGGAAGAGGGCCGAGGCCAGCGCCCGCGTGAGGCGGTCCGCGCGCCCCTGGTCCGGCGTGCCCGGCGGCTCGACGGCGTAGCCCCGTCCGCGCGCTTCCGCGGGCGGAGCGGCCAGGGGCTCCTCGGGTGGGACGAAGCAAGCGAACAGGCCGCCCACCCATCCGCCCTCGCACGCACGCGGCAGGTCGATGTGTCCCTCGTCGCCGCGGCGCAGGAAGAGGGAAGGGTCGTCGAGGAGGCGCTGGAGCGTGTCGACGTGCCCGTCGAAGACCGGAATCACTTCGCGTCGTACCAGGTCTCGCCCACGCCCCATTCGGCCACCACGGGCACCGACAGCTCCACCGCCCCCTCCATCCTCTCCACCACCATGTCGCGCACGGCGTCGAGCCGCGCCTCCGGCACCTCGA
>JAHWKH010000137.1 GCA_019347995.1 Gemmatimonadota bacterium
GCCGCAGGCGACCACCCCGAGGCCGAGCACGGCCAGGAGCACGCCCGCGAGTCGTCCTGCCCATCTCGACATGAACCGACCTCCGCGCTGTAGTTAGGGTCCCCTAAGTTAGGGGACCCTAACAACATACGTGTCGCCGGTCACCGCAGAGTCGATGTCCGTCACTGCACCTCGTCGTCCGTGGACGCGTGCGGGTCGCGTGCCGGATCGCCTTGCGCGCCGTGGTGGACGGGCAGGAGCCGGCGGAGCTCGGCCGCACGGCGTGCGGCGCCGGCGCCGCCGCGTTCGCGCGCGTGTCTGATCAAGCTGGACAGCAGCGCGTAGGCGAGCTCATGGGCGCAGTGCCGGCGCACGGCCATCGGCTCACAGCGGGAGGCGGGCGGGCCTGCCGGCGCGGGATTGATGAGGGTGAGCTCCCCGTCGTCGTGGAGTCCGGCGAACCAGGCATCTGGGGAGAAGAACAGGGCCAGCGCCAGCGCCGCCGACACCACGACGACCGTCCGCCATGGTCCTTCCAGGGGCTCCCTCGCGCTCACTCGGCCTCCACCGTCCCGCTGCGCAGGAGCTCCGCCGCCGCCATCACCATGTCGCGCGCGTTGTCGTAGGTCACCTGTGCGACAGCCTCGTCCAGGGGAAGCCAGAGGCATTCGGTGATGCCTTCGTCCAGCTCGGGGACCGGGACGCCCGTGGAGGAGCGCATGAGGTAGAAGGCGCACGTCTTGTGGACGAGGCGCCGACCCTGACGGAAATACCAGTCGATGGTGCCCACCACCGGCCCGACCGTGAGGTCTTCGAGACCCGTCTCCTCCCGCACCTCCCGCAGCGCGGCATCCAGGTCGCCCTCCCCCCTCTCCACGTGCCCCTTGGGAAGGCCCCAGTTCTGATAGGGGTCGCGGATCAGCAGCACGTGCATCTCGCCGTCCACCCGGCGCACGACCACGCCTCCCGCGCTGCGCTCCTCGCGGGCGCGCCCCCTGCCGCTCACGAGTTTCCGGGCTCGATGGGAGGGGAGATTCCAGGCCCGATGCGGGGGCTCAAGCTCTCGGCCGGGCTCAGAAGATGGAGAGGCGGATGTATCGCCGTGGGTTCGCCTGCACGTCGACCAGGAGCGAATCGAGCTGGGCCAGCACCTGGTGCGCCCGATGGATCAGCATGGTGTCGCTGAGGAGCATGCCGAGGCTGCCCTCCCCCCGCTCCACCTGCCGGGTGATGCGCGCGATGCCGGCGAAGGTGGAGTCCGCGCGCGCCAGCGTCGCGTCGAGTCCCTCGCTGGTCTCGGCCATGTTGGCCGCCATGACGTCGATGTTCCCGGTGGCGCCGCGCAGGTTCACCAGGATCGAATCCACCTGCCCGTCGTGGAAGATGCGATCGATCTCCTGGAGCGTCTCGCGGGCCTGGGCGGCGGCCGTGCTCACCTCCGCCGCGGTGACCTCCACGTCGCCGCTCATGCGGTCGAACGACGTGGAGGCCCGCCCCACCAGGTTCCGCATGTCGGTGGAGATCTGCTGGAGGTTGCCGATGGCCAGCGACAGGTTCTCCGCCGTCTCCTCGTTGAACGTGCGGTCGAAGCGGTCCGTGAGCGCCTCCACGTTCTCCGAGATGGCGTCGGCCGCCGCGGTGAGGCGGGTCAGGTCGGGGAGCGCGTATCCGCCCAGGACGATGGTGTCGCGCACCATCTCGCTTCGCGGCACCTCGAAGTAGTCGTAGCGCGGATACCGGCTCTTGGTGACGATCTCGGCCTGCCAGTCGCCGAACATGGACTCCGGCGCGATGACCACGCCCGCGTCCTCCGCGATGGCCACCTCGCCCTCCAGCTCCATCCCGATGCGGACCGCGTCGCCGCCGGGCTCGACGCGGACCGCCGACACCCGTCCGATCTGGACTCCGCGGAACTTGACCGCGTTGCCCTCGTTGAGCTGCCCGACGTCCCTCACCAGGGCTTCGACATGGGTCGTGGTACGGCCCCAGTTCGTGCCCTGCATGAAGAGGATCCCGGCCGCGGTGACCACCACGGCGAGGATGATCACGGTTCCGACCATGAGCTCTTTGCCGTGCGTCACTTGGCCTTCTCCAGCAGTTCCGGTTTGCCTTCCACGAACCCTCTGACCACTGGGTCGTCGCTGTTCCTGATCTCGTCGGGGGTGCCGACGACGCGGATGCGACCCTGATGCAGGAACGCCATCCGGTCGCTGATCCGGTAGGCGCTCACCATGTCGTGCGTGATGCAGACCGCGGTCACGCCCAGGTCCTCCGCCAGGCGGTTCATGAGACGGTCCATGACCGTAACCGTGACCGGGTCGAGCCCCGTCGTGGGCTCGTCGTAGAGAAGGTACTTGGGCTGCGTCGCGATCGCCCGGGCGAAGCCCACCCGCTTCTGCATCCCTCCCGACAGCTCGGAAGGGAGCTGGTCCTCGATCCCCTCCAGGTCGACCATGTACAGAGAGGCCGAGACCCGGTGCTGGATCTCGCCCTCCGTCATCCCCTTGATGCGCCGCAGGCCCATGGCCACGTTCTCACGGACGGTCATGGAGTCGAAGAGCGCCGCGAACTGGAAGACGTAGCCCACATTGCGTCGGAGCTCGAAGAGCTCCTCCTGCCTGAGCTCGTTCACGACCTGGCCGTCCACCACGATCTCACCCTCGTCGGGCTCGATCAGGCCGATGATGTGCTTAAGCATGACGGACTTCCCCGAGCCCGACGGCCCGATGACCGCGAGGGTCTCGCCCTCCCGCACCTCGAGGCTGAAGCCTCGCAGGACGTCGTTGTCCCCGAAGCTCTTGTGCACGTCGCGGATCTCGATGCTCACAGGAGGGCAGCCGCCCAGAAGGCGTCCAGCACGAGGATGATCATGCTGGACACCACCACGGCACGGGTGGTGGCGATACCGACGCCCTCGGCGCCGCCGCGGGTATTGAACCCGTAGAAACAGCCCACCCCCGTCACGGTGATGCCGAAGCTCGTGGCCTTGATGAGCGCGAACTGGACGTCGTAGGGGTCGAAGAAGAGCCGCAGACCCTTCACGAACTCGGGCGTGGTCAGGTCGAGCATGGCCAGGGAGGTGCCCCAGGACGCCATGATCCCCACGACCATGGCGAAGGAGGTCACGACCGGGAACATGATCATGCCCGCCAGGACCCGGGGCACCACCAGGTAGGCCACCGGATCGTAGGCGAGGGCCTCCAGGGCGTCGATCTGCTCGCTCACCCGCATCGATCCCAGCTCGGCGGCGACGCTCGCCCCCACGCGGCCCGCCAGCGCGAGCCCCGCGAGCACGGGCCCCAGCTCGAGGATGATGGTCTTGGCCGTGAGGGCACCGACGAAGTACAGCGGGACCGTTCCGGTGAACGTGTACGACGCCTGGATCGCCATCACGATGCCGGTGAACATCAGGATGAACAGGGCGATGGGGATCGAGGCGACGCCCACCGCCCAGAGCTGGGGGACGAAGAGGGGCCCCCAGATGTCCACCTTGCGGAGCGCGCGCACGGCCCCCACGGCGAGGTAGCCTCCCCGGCCCACCGACGCGACGCCCTCCAGGGCCCCCCGCCCCACCACGTGGGCGGGAACGAGGAGGTCCTTGGGCTTGAAGCCCGGGTCCTCTACGCCGTACTGGATCTTTGCCATGGTCGCGAAAGATAGGGAGGAGCCGCCCTCCGGCACAGGAGGGGCCGGAGCCCCCTTTTGCACGAAACGGGCCCCCGGAAACGCAGTCCGGAGGCCCGTCGGCAGCCGCGGCGAGCCCGGTCAGGACGCCGGCGGCAGCTCGTTCTCGAGCGTGAATTCCACTTCCTCCGGTTCGCCGTCCTCGTTGGTCACGGCATAGGCGACGCGGACGCGGGTCACGCGATGGTTCGGATCCGTCACCGCCACCTCGAAATCCAGCCCCTGGTCGGGACAGGTCACGCGGGTACGCACCCGCTCCCCGGGCTCGGCCTCGCGGCGGTCGGCCGGATTCTTGAACAGCGTCTTCGTGGACTGCCGGCCCGTCTCCAGCGACCGCGTCACCTTCACCAGGCGGAGCCAGTCGGGCTGATAGCTGACGCCGTATTCGTATCCGCGCTGGTCGGCGCCCTGGCCGTCCCGGTTGTGGCGCGCCATGCGTCCTCCGGAGGACGGAGTGGACAAATTGCGGATTCTCGAAGCAAACGAATGTTTCCCACGGGCCGCGTGATTGTCAAGTTTCTCGACCGTCCAATCGGTCCGAAGCCGCAAGCGGGCGCGATGATCGCGATGTAGGGCCGGAGTGAATTCGGCGAGAGTCAGAGCCTGATGGGGACCGGGGCGAGGGCCAGAAAAAACATCAACATGGCGATCCATCCCAGCCATCGGCGGCGGGCGTCGATGGGCGCCCGGGGCTGGATGACCGGCGGATGGCTGAGGCGGCCCCGGTTCACCAGGTAGGCCGCGCCGCCCCAGAACCACCATCCCCACCACAGGAAGCCCAGGGGCAGGAGGGCCATGAGGAAGACCCTGGCCGCCACCTCCTGGCGATCCCCCAGCAGCGCGTACAGGATGTGGCCGCCGTCGAGCTGTCCCAGGGGCAGGAGGTTCAGCGCGGTGAGGAAGAGCCCGAGCCATCCCGCGAACGCCAGGGGGTGGAGCACGATGGGGCTGCGTCCCATGGAATCGGGGAACGCGAGGGACCCCATGAGATGGGTCAGGGGCGTATTGCCGATCCACACGGCCTGGTCGGCGAAGCGCACCAGGAACGGCGTGGCCAGGTCGGCCACGCCGGGACCCGGGTGGGAGAGGGAGAGCCCCACGGCCAGCACGGGTATCGACAGGAAGAAGCTGGCGTAGGGCCCGGCGGCCCCGACGTCGAAGAGGATGGAGCGGCGGACCGTGGGGCCTTTGATGCGGATGAAGGCACCCAGCGTCCCGACGATGGAGTAGTACGCCGGAAACGGGATGAAGAAGGGCGGCGTGACGCGGATCCGATGGAGGCGGGCCGCTACGTAATGCCCCGATTCGTGCGCCAGCAGGATGCCCAGGAAGGGGACCGCGAACACGGCGCCACCGGCCAGGACATCCCAATCCACCCCCGTGGGATAGGGCCAGAACAGCCCGAAGCCCTGTCCGAAGCGGGTCCGCATGGGGTCCACGCCCTGGAGGAGCGCCCCGGCCATGTGGGTGGTGAACGCCGTGAGGAGGAAGAGCGTCGCGTGGAGGATCCAGCGGATGGGCTCGGGGGCCTCCGTGGAACGGACCAGGACGATCTCCGTCCCCTCCTGGTCGCGGTGCACGTAGCTCGGCCCCTCCCAGGCCGCCAGGACGGCCCGCACCTCGGGAGCGTCCGGCGTCAGGTGCGGCAGCAAACGCGCCTGCACGACCTCCTCGCCGCGGTACACGCCGACGCGGTACTCGCCCACCAGGGCGAGCCACGCCTCGGGAACAGGGTTGACCCCCTCATGGCCGGTCATTATCGTTGACCGGAATTCCTCAGAAATTGCCTACTTTTCCTCGCCCCGCCCCGTTCGGGACCTGCGACGCCCTGCTCCCGGACCCATCCACAGTGCGCCCTTCGGCGACGCGAGTGGGCCGACCCACCTTCGGGGTCCATTCCGACCCTTTTCCCGAATTTTCCCGCGCTAGATCGGAGCCCCACGTGGACATCGCGGAGTTGAAGAGCAAGAGCGTCGGTGAGCTTCACGACATGGCGGACGAGCTGAACATTTCCAACTACAGTGGCCTCCGCAAGCAGGACCTCATCTTCCGGATCGAGCAGAACCTGCTGGATTCGGACGTGGTGCTCCGGGGCGAGGGTGTCCTGGAGATCCTCCCGGAAGGCTATGGCTTCCTCCGCTCGCAGGACTGGAACTACCTGTACGGCCCAGACGACATCTACGTGAGCCCGTCCCAGATCAAGCGCTTCGACCTGCGCACGGGCGACACGGTGCTGGGGCAGGTGCGTCCGCCCAAGGAGGGCGAGCGCTACCTGGCCCTGCTCAAGGTCGAGAGCGTCAACCTGGACGAGCCCGACAACGCGAAGCACCGCATCGCCTTCGACAACCTGCGGCCCCGATACCCGGAGGATCGGCTCGAGCTCGAGAGCCGGAACCACGACCTCTCGACGCGCGTGATGGATCTCATGTCGCCCATCGGG
Organism: Gemmatimonadota bacterium; assembly: GCA_019347995.1. The sequence goes on from JAHWKH010000137.1 coordinate 6,104, forward strand.
AAGGGGCAGCGCGGGCTCATCGTCTCGCCGCCCAAGGCCGGCAAGACGATGCTTCTCCAGAAGATCGCCAACTCCATCGTGGAGAATCATCCCGAGGTCCACCTCATCGTGCTGCTCATCGACGAGCGCCCCGAAGAGGTCACCGACATGGAGGAGCACGTCGGCGCGGAGGTGATCTCCTCCACGTTCGACGAGCCGGCCGAGCGCCACACCCAGGTGGCCGAGATGGTGCTGGAGAAGGCGAAGCGGCTCGTGGAGCACGGCAAGGACGTGGTCATCCTCCTGGACTCCATCACCCGGCTGGCCCGGGCCTACAACGTGACCGTGCCCCACTCCGGGAAGATCCTCTCGGGCGGCGTGGACGCCAACGCGCTTCACAAGCCCAAGCGCTTCTTCGGCGCCGCCCGCAACATCGACGAGGGCGGCTCGCTCACCATCGTGGCCACGGCCCTCGTCGAGACGGGCAGCCGCATGGACGAAGTGATCTTCGAGGAGTTCAAGGGGACCGGCAACATGGAGCTGGTGCTGGACCGCCACATCTCCGACAAGCGGATCTTCCCCGCCATCGACATCAACCGGTCGGGCACGCGCAAGGAAGAGCTCCTGCTGAGCGAGACGGAGCTGAACCGGGTGTACCTGCTGAGGAACTTCCTCTCGGACATGCCCTCGACCGAGGCCATCGAGTTCCTGCTGGATCGGAT
>JAHWKH010000138.1 GCA_019347995.1 Gemmatimonadota bacterium
ATGGCCAGCGCGTCCAGGACGGACGGGGGCGCCGAGCGGATGGCCTCGTGGAGATTGAGGGCCGTGCCTCCGCGGGTCAGGGACCAGATGGTGGTGCGGTTGGGCCTGAAGGAGACGCGCCGCAGTCGACGAGCGCCGCGCGCGTGGAGCGCGGCGAGGAAGGCGGCATCGGACCGTTCGGGCATCTCCTGACCCTTGTTCACCGTACGGGCGTCGCGGGGGCGGTCACGTAAAATGGCACACCCGCACCGTCGTTCAAGTCCACGGGTCCCGCGCGCCAGATGTTTACCGATTTCGACGGAATTCCAGACGGGGCCGACGGTCCGGAATCACCCAATATCCGGGGTGTCGGGGAGCGACCCCCACGAGATCCGGGTGGAAGCCCATGGAACGGCCGAAACAAAATCGTTGCGTTCCTCTCCGCACACCCCAATGATGATGAACGTTCCCGCAGTCCCGACACGTTCCCCGGAGGCTCATCGTGGCGATGAAGAAGAAGAGCGGCACCAAGAAGGCCGCGGCCAAGAAGACGGCCGCCAAGAAGGGTACGGCGAGGAAGCCGGCGGCCAAGAAGGCCGCGAAGAAGACCACACGGAAGAAGCCGGCCGCCAAGAAGGCCGGCGGCAAGAAGACGACGGCGAAGAAGGGCGCGGCCAAGAAGGGCACCGCGAAGAAGTCGGCCGCGAAGAAGGGCACGGCCAAGAAGGGCGCTGCGAAGAAGTCGACGGCCAAGAAGGGCACCGCCAAGAAAGGCGCGGCCAAGAAGGGCACCGCGAAGAAGGGCGCGGCCAAGAAGTCGACAGGGAAGAAGGGCACCGCGAAGAAGGGCGCGGCGAAGAAGGGCGGCACCAGGAAGAAATGAGAACCGGCGGTCCGCCGAGCCAGGCGGGCCGCTCCGGATCGAGAATCCTTGCCCGCAGTGCGTGCGGGGCCGGCGGGCGCCTCCGCCGGCCCCGGGGTTCTTCCCGTTCCCTGTTAGCCGTCCTCCCCGCCCGGGCGCAGGGGCGACGGACCCTCGTGCGGCACCGCCTTGGTGTCGCCCCCCAGGAGCTCCTCCCACACCCGGAGCCGACTCTCCTGATCGAAGCGCTCGCCCACGCGCCGGAGCGCCGCGCCCGCCATCTCCTTCCGCCGCGCCGGATCGGTCAGGAGGCTGCCCACCGCGGCGCGCAGGGCCGGCGGGTCGGGGCGCGCCACGACGCCCGGCGCGGATCCGTCCGACAGCGGCTCCAGCGCCTCCCTGGCTCCGCTCACCGGAGTGGACACCACCGGCACGCCTGCCGCCAACGCCTCCAGCATCGCGTTGCTCAAGCCCTCCCGATCGGAGGTCAGGAGGAATACGTCCAGGGCGTCCAGCACGTCGCCCACGTCGTCGCGGTGGCCCACGAAGGAGACCCGGTGGGCGACGCCCAGCTCCCCGGCCCGCGCCTCGAGGGCCTCCCTTTCGGGGCCGTCACCCGCCACGATCCCCCGGACGTCCGGCGTCAGGGCCGCCAGCGTCTCGAGGAAGCGGTCGATCCGCTTCTCCTCCACCAGGCGCGCCACGGTCCCGATCACGAGGTCCCCCGGCGCCAGGCCAAGCTCGGCCCGGACCGCACCGGGAGGCCGCAGGCGCCGGCGCGCGGTGATCCCCGAATAGACGGTGACGACCCGCTCGGGCTCGAGCCCCGGCAGGTCGGCCAGGACCGGGCCGCGCAGGTGGTCCGCGTTGACCACGATGCGGTGGACCCACCGCCGCAGGGCTACGCGATAGAGCGGACTCCTGCCGGGCAGGTCCGTGGAGGTGCCGATGCGCGCCACCACCCGCGGCACCCGGGCGAGACGCGCCCCCATCCCGCCGAGCCAGGTCTTCTTGAACGTCGAGAGGAGCAGCCCGTCGGGGCGGTGGCGCCGCAGGATGGCCGCGAACCGGACGGCATGGGGCAGCACGGGGTGGCCGCCCAGGTGGGCCACCTCGGCGGGGACCCCCAGGGCCTCCGCCCGCCCAACCATCTCCGGGTCGCGGCAGAGGAACACCACGCGGTGCCCCCTCTCCTGCAGACCCTGGAGCAGGCGCACGGTCCATATCTCGGCGCCCCCGAAGATGCGTGCGCCGTTGTGCGCCAGGATGATGCGCGCCTCCATCTCAGCCGGCGCCGTGGCCGCTTCCCGAGGCCCCTGCGCGCGCATCACTCCCCTTCTTCAACACCCTTCCAGCATGTCCTCGAGGAAGGAAGGTCCCGACGGGCGCCATCCCGTGCGTTCGGCGGCCCGCCGCCCCGACACCCGCTGGCTGAGCGCCAGCGCGTCGGCGTAGGAGCCCAGGGCCTCCCGGGCCTCGGAGAGCGACCAGTGCTCCACCTCCACGTCGTCTCCGGCGGCCCGCGCGGCCGCCAGGGCCACGTCGCGGGCGGCGTAGGATGGGCCGGAGGCGGCGTGAAGCAGCGTGCCCGCGGGAACGTCGAGGCAGCGCACGTAGAGGTCGGCCAGGGCTCGGCGATTCACCATGGGCCATTCCTGCCACCCGTCGCCCACGACACGCACGCGTCCGGTGCGACGCCCCTCCTCCACCATGCCTCCCGGGATGCCCCCGCCGTCGCCGTAGACGATGGCGGGACGCAGCACGACCGTGCGGACGTCGCGGTGGGCCGCCGCCAGGACCTCGCGCTCGACATCGACGCGCCACGCCACCCGCGCGAGGGGCCGCACCGTCCAGGACTCGTCGGCCACCGCTTCACCGGTGTTGCCCAGCACCCAGACGCCGGACGTGTACAGGAAGGGGCGTCCGCTGCCCTCCAGGGCGTCCAGCACGGCGCGCGTGGTGGCCTGATCGGCCGCCGCGCCGTCCTCGGCGGCGGAGGCCACGTGCACGAAGGCATCGGCGTCGGCGGCCGCGCCGGCGACGCTCTCCGCGTCGTGGAGGTCGCCACGGGCGACGCCCATGCCGCGCGCCTCGAGCGCCGTGGCCGCGTCGTCGGACCGGGCCAGTCCCACCACGTCGAGCCCCCGCTCCCCGAAGGCTTCGGCCACCGCGCTTCCGATGTATCCCGTCGCTCCCGTCACCAGCACCCGCATACGGCCTCTCCCATCAGGATTCCGGACGCCCGCTTGGCCGTACCCGCGCGCCGGCGGTTGGTTGTCCGCGGCCGCGGGCGAAAGATGGAACGGCACATCGTCGTCCGGTCGGCACACCGCGCACGCAGGGGGAGGACGTCGCCCGGTACCCGCCGTCGACGTGTGACGGCGAGGCTTCCACATCGTAGCTTGTGCCGGCCGGCACGGCGCCCGTAAGGCGCCGAAGCGGTGAGCGGGCCCCCGCCGGCGGGCGCCCGCTCGCGACAGATCGGCATCCCGATGGAGGAACCCACACCGGTGAGCGACGAGGAGCTCTGCGGCACGACGCGGCGCCAGTCACGCGGGCTCGACCGGGAGCTCTCGTGGCTGGCATTCAACGAGCGCGTACTCCAGGAGGCGGCCGACGTCACCGTGCCCCTTTTCGAGCGCCTCAACTTCCTCTCCATCTACTCGTCGAACCTCGACGAGTTCTTCCGCGTGCGGGTGGCCTCGCTGCGCGGGCTGCTGCGCCTGAACGAGAGGCGCCAGCGCAGCCTGGGGCTGCATCCTTCGCGCCTGCTGCGCGCCATCCACGCCCGGGTGGGCCGCCAGCAGGAGTGGTTCGGCGAGATCTTCCGCGGCCAGATCCTGCCGGAGCTGGAGCGCCAGGGCATCGTCCTCATCGACGAGACCGGGCTCGGGCCGGACCAGGGAGAGTGGGTGCGCGCCTACGTGAAGGACGAGGTGCTTGCCCACCTCCACCCCGTGATCCTGGAGGAGGGCGAGGCTCCTCCCTTCCTGGAGGATCGCACGGTCTATCTGGTGGTGGAGCTGTGGCCGGAGGAAAGCTTCACGCTCTCGGCCGTGGGGCCACGGCTGGCTCTGGTGGAGGTGCCGTCGCCGCCGCTGTCGCGCTTCCTCATGCTGCCGGCCGAGGAGGGGCGTCGCACCGTGATGTTCCTCGACGACGCCATCCGCCACTACCTCCCCGCCCTCTTCCCTGGATTCGAAGTGGGATCGGCCCATGCCGTGAAGCTCTCGCGGGACGCCGAGCTCCACCTCGAGGACGAGTTCGGCGGCGACGTGGTGGAGGCCGTGCGCAAGAGCCTGAAGAAGCGTGAGCGTGGCCTCCCCGCCCGCTTCCTCTACGACCTCCAGGCCTCCTATGCCATGATCTCCACCCTGAAAGCCCGCCTCGGGCTGGACGACGAGGACCTGGTGGTGGGAGGTCGCTACCACAACCTCCACGACCTCGCGGACTTCCCCCGCCTCGACGTGGCCGGCCTCTCGTATCGGCGCTGGGACCCGCTCCCCCACCCCCATCTGAGCCGGGCCGACAGCATCCTGGACGCCGTGCGCGAGGGCGAGCACCTCCTCCACCTGCCCTACCAGACGTACGATCCGGTCCTCCGCTTCCTCACCGAGGCAGCCGCCGACCCGGACGTGGAGGAGATCTGGCTCACCGTCTACCGGGTCTCACGGGACTCGAAGATCCTGGGCGCGCTCCTCGACGCCGCGGAGCTCGGCAAGCGGGTGCGGGTCTTCGTGGAGGTCAAGGCGCGCTTCGACGAGGCCTCCAACCTGGACTGGGGCGAGCGCATGGCGCGGGCGGGCATCGTGACCCACTACAACCTGCCCGGGCTCAAGGTGCACGCGAAGGTGGCGCTGGTGGTGCGCCGGGAAGACGGGGTCCTGCGGCGGTACGCCTGGCTGGGGACGGGCAACTTCAACGAGCGCACGGCGCGCTTCTACGCCGACCATGGCCTGTTCACCGCGGACCCGCGCCTCACGGACGACGTGCAGACGCTCTTCCGCGTGCTCAGCGGGGAGGAGGAGGAGCCGGTCTTCAGCCACCTCCTCGTCGCCCCCTTCGACCTGCGCCGCCGGCTATACGAGATGATCGACGCCGAGGCCGACCGGGCCCGGGCCGGGGAGGAGGCCCGCATCTTCGTGAAGCTGAACAACCTGGAGGACCCGGGCATGATCGCACGGCTCCACGAGGCCAGCGGGGCCGGGGTCGACGTGCGCATGATCGTCCGGGGGATCTGCTGCCTGGCCGCGGGCGTGCCCGGGCTCAGCGAGAACATCCGGGTGACGGCCATCGTGGACCGATACCTGGAGCACGCCCGCGTGTACGGCTTCTGGAACGGCGGCGAGGAGCGGGTCTTTCTCGCGTCGGCGGACTGGATGGAGCGCAATCTGAGCCACCGCATCGAGGTGGCCGTGCCCGTCTACGATCCGGGCCTGCGCCAGGAGCTGGGACGCATCCTCTACTATCAGCTCGCGGACAACGTGAAGGCCCGGATCGTCGACGAGCGCCTCACCAACACCCCGGTCGGTCGCGGCCGGGGGGAGCCCGCCGTGCGCTCACAGGAGCGGATCCGGGCGTTCCTGCGCACGCTCCTCCAGGAGGAAGGCGCCGCGGCGGCGCCGCTCACCGGCTGACTCTCAGCCGTGGGCGTCCGTCCCTTCGAACCACCACCGGGTCTCGTCGTCGAGGAGCACCCAGAAGCTGTAGACGGCCAGCGCGGTGCCCCACGGGAACTTGACGAGGTTCAGCACCGCCATCACCAGGGTGAGGATGCGGGCCCATCGCTTCCCGGCCAGCAGCCCGATGCCGGCCAGCAGGTTCGGCAACCCGGTGAGCGCCACCAGGAATCCGAGCACCGTCCCCACGGCCGGCCCCAGCCACGGAAGCACGGACGGCTCGACCATCCCCGCCAGCACGCCGAAGGCCGCGAAGATCCCGAACACGGCCGCCGCCATGAGGAGGTCGACGATCCCCAGCAGGATCTGGAGCCATCCCAGCACCGCCACGTGGGTGCGCATGCGCTCGCGTCCGATGGAGAGAGGAGGATCGGCCGCAACCTGGGCGAGCAAGATGGGCGCCGTCCATACCTTGACATCCGACAACAAGGAAACGTAGGCTCGTTGTTGTCGGACATCTGGGCATTAGCCGGGCCTTCCACTCCGAGTCGCCATGGGACGTCCCACCGTGGACCTGCTCCAGGGATCGCTGGACCTGCTCGTCCTGCGCGTTCTGGCCGAGGACGAGCTCCACGGATGGGGCATCTCGAAACGGATCCGGGAGCGGTCGCGGGGCGTGCTGGAGGTGAACCAGGGCTCCCTCTACCCCGCGCTCTATCGGCTCCGGGACCAGGGACTGCTGGAGGCGCGCTGGGGCGTCTCGCCCGAGGGAAGGCGGGCCAAGTTCTACCGCCTCACCCGAACGGGGCGGAGCCGCTTCGAGGAGGAGCGGGAGGGGTGGCGGATGTTCTCCGACGCGGTGGAGCACGTTCTGGCGGGAGCGTAGCAACGTCGAAGACGGGGAGGGGACGATGGGCTGGATGAGGCGCTGGAGCCGCAGGATCGCCACGCTGCTGCGGGGAGGGCGGGCGCACCGGGAGGTGGAGGAGGAGATGGGCTTCCACCTCGACATGGAGGCCCGCGATCTGGTGCGCCAGGGGATGGCACCGGCGGAGGCCCGCCGGGAGGCGCGCCGCCGCTTCGGGGGAACGGACCGCCACCGCGAGGCCGTGCGGGAGGCCCGCCGCCAGGGCGTGACGATCAGGCGCCCCGACATACGAGCGCTGCGCAAGGCCGTGCAGGGCCAGGCTGACGCCATGGCCGAGGTTATGGCCCAGGGCCTCAGCGAGAAGGTAAGCCGGGAGGCGATCCGAAACGCCGCCGGGGCCAACCTGAGCAGTGACGAGGTGGCCACCCGGGTGAGCGGGAGCCTGGACGACCTGACCG
>JAHWKH010000139.1 GCA_019347995.1 Gemmatimonadota bacterium
AGGACAACGTCCCGGCCACGTCGGTCGCGGTGGCCGTCCCGATCGACAGCGTGCAGGCACCCCCGTCGAGGTTGCGGAACGGGCGCCGGTCGAGCGTGAGCGTGACCTCGGCGCCGTTGCTCGAATAGACGCCCGGCCCCCCCACCTGCGGGAAGGACATCTCGAGCCCGCCGCGCGGTCCGTCGAGGGTGGCCTCGAACGGACCGTGTTCGGTCCACGACGCGTCCCGGACATGCTCCAGCTCGAGCTCATCGACATCCTGGCCGTTCCGGCGTACAACGTGGAGAAGAAGTTCCACCTCCAGGAGAGCGGGTGGGTGGGCTACGTGTTCACGCTCGACGGCGTCACGTACTATCACGCGGGCGACACCGACTACCTGGAGTCCATGAAGGACATCCGCTGCGACGTCGCCTTCCTCCCCTGCGAGGGGCACTACACCATGGGGCCCGAGGCCGCGGCGCAGGCCGCCGCCGCGTGCGGAGCCGCCGTGGTGGTGCCCATCCGCTGGGGCGACTCGGGCAGCTCCCGGGAGGACGCCGAGAGGCTCGGCGCCCTCTTCCCCGGCGAGGTGCAGATCCTCGACCGCGTCGCCTGACCCGCCAAGTTCCCATCGCGATGGAGCCCTCTTCATGCCGACCCCACGCCGCTTCCTCCCCTTCATGGCCCTCGCCGCCCTCGCGGCGCCCGCGGGGGCGCAGATGACCGAGGTGCCCGGCCTGGCGGGCCGTTCCACCGTCTACGCCCCCCGGGGCGCGGTGGCGACGAGCCACCCGCTCGCCAGCGCCGAGGCGCTGAAGATCCTGCAGGACGGGGGCAACGCCTTCGACGCCGCGGTGGCGGCGGTGGCCATCCTCAACGTCGTGGAGCCCCACATGACCGGCCTCGGGGGTGACATGTTCACCCTCTTCTGGTCCGCCGAGGAGGGCCGGCTGATGGGGCTCGACGCCAGCGGCAGGTCGGGCTCCCTCATGACACCCGAGCGCCTCGCGTCGGAGGGGCTGGACGGCGTCCCGGGCAGCGGCGCCCGGGCCGTCACCGTGCCCGGCGCCCTCGCCGGCTGGGCCACGCTGGTGGAGGAGCACGGCACCCTGAGCCTGGCGGAGGCGTTCGCGCCGGCCATCCGCATCGCCGAGGAAGGGTGGCCCGTCTCTCCCATCATCGCGCGCCAGTGGGCCGCGCAGACGAACAAGCTGAAGCGCGACGAGGGGGCCGCGGCCACCTACCTGTTCGACGGCGAACGGGCGCCGGAGGCGGGGGAGTGGTTCACGAACCCCGACATCGCCCGCACCTTCCGCCGCATCGCCGAGGGCGGCACCGAGGTGTTCTACGGCGGCGACCTGGGCCGGGAGATCGTCGAGGGCGTGCGGGCGCTGGGCGGCTACCTCACGCTGGACGACATGCGCGCGCACGAGGTGCGCTGGGTGGAGCCCCTCTCGGTGGATTACAAGGGCTACACGCTGTGGGAGCTTCCGCCCGCGGGCCAGGGCATCGCGGCGCTCCAGATGCTCAAGATGCTGGAACCCTACGACCTGGCCTCCATGGGCCACAACTCGGCCGAGTACCTGCACCACCTCATCGAGGCCAAGAAGCTGGCCCACGCCGACGCCGACCGGTACGTGGCCGACCCCGCCCACATGGAAGTGGCCGCCAGCGACCTGCTCGACGGCGACTACCTGCGCCGCCGCGCCGGGCTCATCGACCCGGCCCGGGCCGCCGAGGAGCCCGCCCCCGGCGCGCTGATCAAGGAGAGCGAGACCATCTACCTGGCCGTCGCCGACCAGGAGGGCAACATGGTCTCCTTCATCAGCAGCGTCTTCGGCTACTTCGGATCGGGGTCGTGGTCCCGGGTACGGGTTTCGCCCTCCAGAACCGCGGCGCCGGCTTCACGCTCGAGGACGGCTACCCCAACACCGTGGCACCCGGCAAGCGGCCGCTGCACACCATCATCCCCGCCTTCGTGACGAGGGGCGGGGCGCCGTGGATGGCCTTCGGCGTGATGGGTGGCTCCATGCAGCCGCAGGGGCACGTACAGGTGCTCCTGAACATGCTGGAGTTCGGGATGGATCCCCAGGAAGCCAGCGACGCCGCCCGGTTCAGGCACCTCTCCGGTCGGCGCGTGGCCATCGAGAAGGTGGACCCGTCGCTTCAGTCGGCCCTGGAGGCCCTGGGCCACGAGTTCACGGACTGGCGCCGGACCGACTTCGGCGGCTCGCAGATGGTGATCAGGCTGGAGCGCGGCTGGGCCGCCGCCTCCGATCCCCGCAAGGACGGGCTCGCCATCGGACATTGAGGCATCGCGGGCCCAGGTGGCCCGGACAAGGGGAGACATGGCACAGGAGGCGGTGCGCGGGACGGCGACCCGGGCGAAGGGAGATACGGCACTGGACGCGTCGCGGGGAACGGCACGGCGCAAGCCCGTCGTCCAGGGCATCCGGGTCGGATCCGTGGGAGGCGTACAGATCTCCCTGGATTATTCCTGGTTCGTCCTCTTCTTCCTGATCTTCGGCACGTTCACGGGGGTCGTCTTCCCCGACTACGTGCCGGGGCTCGCGCGGCCGGCCTACGTCCTCATGGGCATCGTGGGGACGCTCCTCTTCTTCGCCTCGCTGCTGGCCCACGAGCTGGCCCACGCCTTCGTGGCCATGTGGAAGGATATCGAGGTGGAGGGCATCACCCTGTTCATCTTCGGCGGCATGGCCCGCACCAAGAGCGAGCCGGCGCGGCCCGTGGACGAGTTCCTCATCGCGGGCGTGGGGCCGCTCATGAGCCTGGCGCTGGCGGCCGGCTTCTACTGGCTGGCCATCGCCGCCGACGCGAACGGCTGGCATCCCGCGATCTTCGGGGTGGCCGGGCACATGGCCTTCCTGAACCTCGCCCTGGCCGTCTTCAACGTCCTGCCGGGCTTTCCGCTGGACGGCGGCCGGATGCTGCGCTCCGTGGTGTGGCAGATCACCGGGAGCCTGCGGCGGGCGACCCGGGTGGCCACCCTGGCCGGAAAGGGGCTGGGCTGGCTCATCGTGGCCGCCGGGGCCTGGGCCGTGCTGATCGCGGGCCAGCTCGTCAGCGGGTTGTGGTTCATCTTCATCGGATGGTTCCTGGCCAACGCCGCCGACACCACCTACCAGCAGGTGCTGCTGCGCCACGTCCTGGAGGGGCGTACGGCGGCCGACGCCATGACCCACTTCCCGGAGACCGTGGAGCCCGACGTCACCCTCGAGAAGCTGGTCAACGAGTATTTCATGAAGCGCCCGTACAACGCCTTCCCCGTCACCGAGGACGGCATCGTCATCGGACTCATCACCCTCTCGCACGTGAAGCAGGTGGACCGCAGCGCCTGGAAGATGCGCACCGTGGCAGACGTCATGACGCCCATGGTCGACACGCTCATCGTGGCGCCGGGCTCGCCCATGACCGACGTGGTGGAGCGCATGAGCGAGAACGAGACGCGCCGCGTCGTCGTGGCGGACGAATGGGAGCTGCGGGGGATCATCACCGGCGGCGACGTGGCGAACTGGCTCGACCGGGCGGGGCTCATGACGGGACGGAGCTAGAGGAGGTGTCCGGCCCCGATTTCACCATTCCCGAGGACCGCCTCCCCGAGGGCTTCGCCCGGGCGGTGGACCGCCCGCCGGAGCGGCCGGCCGAGCCCCGCCCCGCCGCCACCATCGTTCTCCTGCGCGACGGCGACCGCGGTGGCCTCGAGGTCCTGCTGCTGCGCCGGGTGAGGAGCGCCGGCTTCGTGCCCGGGGCGTGGGTCTTCCCCGGCGGCAGGGTGGACCTCGACGACGCCACTCCCGCGCTGGTGGAGCGCCTCGAGGGACTCTCCCGGGAGCAGGCGGCGGCGCGGCTCGGGCTGGAGCCCGACGCGGAGCCGCCCGGAGTGGCCTACTGGGTGGCCGCGCTGCGGGAGGCCTTCGAGGAGACCGGCATCCTGGTGGGCCGCGACGCGGATGGTCGTCCGGCTCCCTCCATCGCGGACCGGCCGGAGGTGCGGGCCCTGCGCGACGAGCTGCTGGAGGACGAGGACCGCTTCCCGTCCATCCTGGACCGCATGGGGTGCCGCATGGACGGCGCGGCGATGGAGTACGTGGCCCACTGGATCACGCCGGTGGCCGAGCCGCGACGCTACGACACCCGTTTCTTCGCCGCGGCGGTGGCCCGGGAGCAGGAGGTGGCCCTGGCGGAAGCCGAGCTCACCGACCACGCGTGGCTCACGCCCGACGAGGCCCTGAGCCGGCGGGAGGAGGGATCGCTCCCGATGGTCTTTCCCACCATCCGGACGCTGGAGGGGCTACGGGGCTTCTCCACGCCCATGGAGGCGCTGCGGGCGTACCGGGCCCGGGCGATCCCCACGATCCTCCCGCGCCTCGTGCGCACGCCCACCGGCATCGGCATCGAGGTGGATTAGCGCCAGGTCTCGGCGTACTCCCGGGCGAATGCTTCCAGGCCCCGGGGCTGGTGCTCCAGGACCTCCTCCACGTCGCCGGTCACCCGCGCGCGCTCGTCCCCCCGGATGGAGTGGAAGAACTCCACGACCACGTCGGCGTGCCCGGCGGGCCAGCCCAGATCGAGGAGACGCTGGCACATGGCATCGTCCTCCGTGGGCACGTAGCGGATGTCCCGCCCCGCCGCCTGCCCGAGGATCGCGGCGACCCGGTGGTGATCCACGGCCTCGGGCCCGGTGAGCGTGTAGGCCCGGCCCACGTGGCGGTCGCCGGACAGCGTGCGGGCCGCCACCTCCGCCACGTCGCGGGCGTCCACCAGGCTGATCCGGGCGTCGCCGGCGGGCAGGTGGAAAGTCCCCTCTCCCTGGATCTCGCGGCGCAGGAAGCCGCGCTGGAAGTTCTGCATGTAGATGTTCGGACGCAGGAAAGTCCAGGCCACGCCCGTCTCCTCCACCAGCCGCTCCAGGCGCCGCAGCGCCAGGTCGTCGCGGGTCTCGATGCCCATGGCGGTGAGCAGCACCACGTGCTCGACGCCCGCCTGCACCGCCCAGTCCACGAAGCTGCTCATGTGGTCCGACGCCCTGGGGTGGAAGGGCGGCGCCACCACGAAGAGGCGGTCGGCCCACTCCACGGCGGCGTCGTACGTCTCCGCGCGGCCGTAGTCGAGCTCCACCACCTCGTCGGCCAGCTCCCCCAGGCGCTCGCGGGCCGCCCACGGCCGCCGCGTGGCGGCCTTCACGTCCCTCCCGGCGTCGGCCAGGAGGCGGACCAGGGCGCCGCCCACCTTGCCGGTGGCGCCCGTCACCAGCACCCGCTCGCCCACGCCGTCCTCCATCACATCCGCCGGTACTGGGGGCCGCTGCCGCCCTCGCGGGGAAGCCAGCGTGGCCCGAGAACGTCGGTGGCCTTGCAGTCGACGCAGTTGGGGGCGTTGACGACCAGCCGGTCGCCGTCGCGCTCGTAGACCCCCGCCGGACACATGTGTACGTAGACCTCGGCCGCCTCCGCGGGCACGTCCTCGCCCACCACCAGGTGCGGCGGGATGTCGTCGCGGGTCTGGTTCCCCGACTTGTACACGGCGTCGACCTTCGAGAAGGTGAGCACGCCGTCGGGCACCACGTCCACGTCCTCGCCCACCACCTTTGCCTGGGCCGCGTCCTCCTCGCAGGCGATGCGGCCGCCGGGGAACGCGCCGCCGGTGATCGTCATTAGCCCCGCCTTGATGCCCCCCATGACGAAGCCGTTCTTGAAGCCCAGGCGCATGTTGCGCGTGCGCTTGAGGTCGCTCATGACGAAGCTCTCGTCCACGGCCCGGGTGTAGCCCGCCAGCGCCGCCTCCGAGACGTCGTCCTTCTTCAGGGCCTCGAAGATCTGGCGCGCGGCCAGGATGCCCGACCACATGGCGTAGTGGATGCCCTTGAGGGAGGGCACGTCGACGAAGCCGGCGGCGTCGCCCACCACCAGGAGACCGTCGCCGTGGCGCCGCTCGGGCACCGCGTGCCAGCCTCCCTCGGGGATGGTCTTCGCGCCCCACTCCACCATCTCGCCGCCCTCCAGCACCTCGCGGAACAGCGGGTGGGTCTTGAGGCGCTGCAGGAGCTGGTGGACGTCGAGCTTCGCGTTGTGGTAGTCGAGCCCCACCACCAGCCCGAGGGCCACCAGGTCGTCGGCCATGGGATACATGAAGCTGCCCCCGAACGCGTCGGAGGGGAGGGGCCAGCCCATGGTGTGGACGATGCCCTCCAGCGGCCGCTTCACCTCCCACAGCTCCTTCACGCCCAGCGCGAAGATCTGGGGGTTGGCCGATCCCACCCCCCGCCACTTCAGCCACGCCTGCGTGAGGGGGCCGCGCGTGCCCTCCGCCAGGACGGTCACACGCCCCGTCAGGTCCATGGCCGGCATGGCGTCGGCGCCGGCGGGCTCGCCCTTCCGGTTCAGCCCCGAGGGCGTGGTGCGCACCCCGATCACCCTGCTGCCCTCCACCAGGAGGGAGTCCACGGGGAAGCCCGGGAAGACGTTCACCCCCATGCCCTCGGCCCTCTCGCCGAGCCAGCGCACCACCTCGCAGATGGACGCGACGAAGTTGCCGTGGTTCTTCATGGTGGGAGGCGTCGGAATGCGGAAGGAGCCGCCCTCGCGCATCACGTAGACCTTCTCGTCGGTGACGGGCCGCCGGAAGGGGAAATCCTCGTCGGCGAGGTCCGGGAACAGCTCGCGGAAGGCCCGCGGGTTGACCACCGCCCCCGAGAGGCAGTGCTCGCCCAGCTGCCCCGACTTCTCCAGGACGCCGATCTCCACCGGGCCCAGACCTCCGAGATCG
>JAHWKH010000013.1 GCA_019347995.1 Gemmatimonadota bacterium
GGCCGGAACGGGTGAGTCGTCCCGAGCGGTACGGATGCACAGCCAGTCCACAGGAGAGTCCGCCGTGAAATTCCACAAGTACGGAGCTGCCGCCGTCGCGATCGCCGCCGTGGCGATCGCGGCCGATGCCTCCGCGCAGTCGCGCGACCAGATCAAGATCGTCGGCTCGTCGACCGTCTTCCCCTACACCCAGGCGGTCGCCGAGGAATTCGCCAACGAGACCGGCAATTCCTCCCCGGTGGTCGAAGCGACCGGCACCGGCGGCGGCATGAAGATCTTCTGCCAGGGTGTCGGCCCCGGTCACCCCGACGCCACGGGCGCGTCGCGGGCGATGAAGAAGTCCGAAGTCGAGCTCTGCCAGAAGAACGGCGTGACCGAGGTTTCCGAGGCGCTTCTGGGAGATGACGGCCTGTCGCTGGCCGTCTCGCGCAACGGCGAAACCCTGGACGTCACCAAGGCCCAGCTCTTCCAGGCGCTCGCCGCCGAGGCGCAGCGCGCGCTGGGCGGCCGTGGCAGCGTGCACCACATCGCCTGGCGCGTGCCCGACGAGGAGCGGCAGCGGCTCGCCGACGACCGCCAGCCGTTCCCGGTCGTCGTCCTCGTTGGGACTGGCGACGAGGAGCGCGAACGTGGGCGCGTCGAGGCTGAGCGGCTGACGGCCGCAGGCTTCGCGGCTGCCGCTGTCGACTGGTCGCCGTTCGCCGAGGTCGCCGGCGACTTCCGCGCGTATGCCCTGGGCAACGGGCACCGGCACCTGGCCGAGATGCGCCAGGCGCTGCCGGGCCTGCAGCTCCTGTTCACGCCCCACCTCCTCCCCGTGCCGCGCGGGATCCTCGAGACCCTCGCGGTCCCGGTGGCGCCGGGCGTCGACGCCTACGCGGTGCGGCGCGCCTGGAGCCAGGCGTACGGCGACGGGGGCCCCGTCCGGGTGCACCGGCAGACGCCGGCGCTGTCGGACGTGGTGGGCACCGACCTCCTGCTCCTGGACGCTTCCGACAACGCGGGGCTGGATGCGCCCGTCGTGACGGTGGTGGCGGCCCTGGACAACCTCGGGAAGGGCGCGGCGGGACAGGCGGTGCAGAACATGAACCTGATGCTGGGCCTCGAGCCCTGGAGGGGCCTCCGGTGCTGACGGTGGTGAAGGTGGGCGGCGCGGCGGCGCGCGATCCGGCGGCCGTGGCCGAGCTGGCGCGTTCGGTGGCGTCGGTGGCCGGCGCGTCGGTGGTGGTCCACGGTGGCGGACCGGAGATCAGCGCGTGGCAGGACCGGCTGGGCCTGCCGGTGGCGTGGTCGGAGGGGCTCCGGATCACCTCGCCGGAAGCCATGCAGGTCACGGCCATGGTGCTCTCGGGGTGGATCAACAAGCGTCTGGTCGCCGCCCTGATGGACGCAGGCGCCGGTGCCGTGGGCGTCTCGGGTGAGGACGGGGGCCTCCTGTCCGCCGCGCACATGGACGGCGGGCGCCTCGGGGAGGTGGGCCACGTCGTCGAGGTGAGGCCGGCTCTCCTTCGCGCCCTCCTCTCGAGCGGCTTCCTCCCGGTGGTCTCGCCCGTCTCCCGCGGGCCCGGCGGCCGGCCCCTCAACGTCAACGCCGACGAGGCCGCAGCGTGCCTCGCCGCATCGTTGGGGGCCCGCCGGCTGCTGCTGGTCTCCGACGTTCCCGGTGTGGTGGTCGACGGCGTGCCGGAGGCCTCCCTGTCGCCGGAGCGGGCCGCCGACCTGGTGGACCGCGGCGTGATCGGCGGGGGCATGGCCGTGAAGGTGCGTCAGGCGCTGGTGGCGGCCGCGGAGGGTGTGGAGGTGTGCATCGGAGACGAGCGCATCCTGGACGACCCGGCGGCGGGCACTCGCATCCTGGCCGCTTCGGCCGAGACCGCCGGACGGCCGGCGTGAGCGGCGGATCCGTGGCGACGGCGGAGCCCGGCGCCCTCCTCGGGCTCTACCGCCGCCCCGAGGTGGTGTTCGTGCGGGGCGAGGGGCCCTGGCTGGAAGACGCCGACGGGCGGCGCTACCTGGACTTCACCGCCGGCATCGGCGTGACCGCCCTGGGGCACGGCTCGCCGGTGGTGGCGGACGCGGTGCGGGCGGCCCTGGACGACGGGATCATCCACACGTCGAACCTGTTCCGCACCGTCCCGGGCGAAGCCCTGGCGGAGGCGCTGGTGGCCGCGGCCTTTCCCTCCCGGGTCTTCTTCTGCAACTCGGGCGCGGAGGCCGTGGAGGCGGCCTTCAAGTTCGCACGCAGGTGGGCCCGGGCCGCGGGTGGGGCCGCCAAGCACGAGATCGTCGCCCTGACGGGCTCCTTCCACGGCCGCCTGTTCGGCTCCCTGGCCGCCACCGACCGGCCCGCCTACCGCGAGCCCTTCGAGCCTCTCATGCCCGGCGTCCGCTTCGTGGACGCCGCCGATCCGGACGCCATGGACGCCGCGGTCTCGGCGGAGCGGACCGCCGCCGTCATCGCCGAGCCGGTGCAGGGCGAGGGCGGCGTGCGACCGCTTCCCCCTGGGGCGCTGGAGCGGATGCGGGCTCTGTGCGACGCCCGGGGGGTGGCCCTGGTCTTCGACGAGATCCAGTGCGGTCTGGGCCGCACCGGCCGCCTGTTCGCCCACGAGCACGTCGGCGTGCGACCCGACCTGCTGGTGCTGGCCAAGCCCCTGGCGGGCGGGCTGCCCATGGGTGCCGTGCTGGCCGCGCCCCACGTGGCCGACGCCCTGGAGCCGGGAGACCACGGAACGACGTTCGGCGGAGGCCCGCTGGTCGCCCGGGTGGCGGGGGCCGTGCTGGCCACGCTCGCCGACCCCGCGTTCCTGGAAGGCGTGCGGCGGCGGGGCGCGCGTCTGGAGGACGCCCTTCGGCGCGTCGCGGAGCGGCGTCCCGACGTGGTGACCGAGGTGCGTGGGATGGGGCTCATGTGGGGCGTGGAGCTCACCGCTCCGGCCGGCGACGTCGTCGCGCGGGCGCGGGAGTCGGGGCTGCTGCTGGCCTCGGCGGGCCCGCAGGTCGTGCGCCTTCTGCCACCGCTCAACGTCCCCGGGGCCCTGATCGAGCGTGCCGTCTCCCTCCTCGAAGAGGCGCTGCCGTGAGCGCCTCCGGACTCGTCCTCACGGCGTCGGAGCCGGCTGCGCGGCCCGCCCGGCTGTCCGACGTGGAAGCGATGGCGGACATCATCAACGGGTACGCGGCCCGCGGGCTCATGCTGCCCAAGGCGCCGGCCGAGCTGCACCGGCTGTTCCGCGAATACGTGGTGGTGGCCGACGGGGAGCGGGTCGTGGCCTGTGGCGGCCTGCGTGTCTACTCGCCGGCCCTCGCCGAGATCGTGGGGCTGGCGGTGGTCGGCGGCCAGGAGGGCAGGGGACTGGGAAGGCGGGTGGTCTCCACCCTCCTTGACGAGGCCCGGGCGCTGGCGCTCGCGCGGGTGTTCGCCATGACCCTCCAGGAAGGCTTCTTCCATCGGATGGGCTTCCGCACGACGTCACTGAAGCGCCTGCCCGAGAAGACCGCCGCCGACTGCCGGGGCTGTGCCCGCCGCGCCGGATGCCGCGAGATCGCCGTGGTCCTCGACCTGGTGCCGCGGTGGGTGCGCGCCTCGACGGGACGGCGTGCGCTCGCGGTGCTGCAGGATCAGGAGGCGGCGCCGAGCTGACCGGATGTTGACATCATACATTTATGCTGCATATTTATGCCTAGCAGGAGTCCACGTCCCGCCGTGCCGCCGCCCACACGAGGTCCTACCATGAAGGTCGTCCTGGGATATTCCGGAGGACTCGACACCTCCATCATCGTTCCCTGGCTCCACGAGACGTATGGCGCCGAAGTGGTATGCATGGCCGCCGACGTGGGCCAGCGAGAGGACATGGCGGTGGTGGAGGCGAAGGCCCTGGCGACGGGGGCGGCCGCCTTCAGCACCGAGGATCTCCGGAGCGAGTTCGTGGAGGGCTACGTCTGGCCCACCCTGCGCTCCGGCGCCGTCTACGGGCGCAAGTACCTCCTTGGGACGTCCATGGCGCGCCCGCTGATCGCGAAGCGGCAGGTGGAGGTGGCCCGCCGTGTCGGCGCCGACGCCCTGGCCCACGGCTGCACGGGAAAGGGCAACGACCAGGTGCGCTTCGAGCTGACCTTCGCCGCCCTGGCCCCCGACCTGAAGGTCATCGCCCCGTGGCGCGAGTGGGACATCCGTTCCCGCGAGGACGCCCTGGCGTACGCCCGCGCCCGGGGCATCCCGGTTGCGCAGAACAACGCGAAGCTCTACTCGCGAGACGAGAACCTCTGGCACATCTCCCACGAGGGCGGTCCGCTGGAGGATCCGTCCAGCGAGCCCGACGAGGCCATGTTCCAGTGGACGGTGTCGCCCGAGGAGGCGCCCGACGCGGCGGAGATGGTGGAGGTGGGCTTCGAGGAGGGGTGGCCGGTGAGCCTCGACGGTGAGGGCCTGGCTCCCATGGCCCTCCTGGAGGCGCTCAACGCCCTCGGCGGCCGGCACGGCGTGGGACGGGCCGACGTCATCGAGGACCGCCTCGTGGGCATGAAGTCGCGCGGCGTCTACGAGACCCCCGGAGGCACGATCCTCAGGGCCGCGCTCGAGGACCTGGAGAGCGTCACGCTCGACCGGCGCTCCATGGCGCTCAAGGACCAGCTCGCGCCGCGCTACGCCGACCTGGTCTACGAAGGCCGCTGGTGGGGCCCGGAGCGGGAGGCGCTGGATGCGCTGGTGGGGGTGCTCATGAAGAACGTCACCGGCACGGTGCGCATGAAGCTCTACAAGGGGGGCGCATGGGCGGTGGCGCGCACCAGCCCGCGCTCGCTCTACCGGGAGGAGCTCGCCACGTTCGGCGCCAGCTCGTACGATCACCGCGACGCGGAGGGCTTCATCAAGCTCTTCGGGCTTCCGCTGCGGGCCGCCGCGGCGCGGGACTCGGAGGAGCAGGCGGTGGCGCAGCTCCTCCAGGAGGTCGCCGGGGCCCTGTAGGCTCCGGGTACGGGAGCCCGTCGGCGGGGCCGGGGGCGTGACGCGCCCGGCCCCGCTTCGTATTCATGGAGGCGCCGCTTCCCCGATCCTTCCAGCCCCAGGTTTCGTGAGTCGAGACGCCGAGGACTCCCCCCGCGCCCTGTGGGGCGGCCGCTTCGAGGGCGGCATGGCCCCCGAGATGATCCCACTGAACCTGAGCCTGGACGTGGACCGGCGCCTGTGGCGGGAGGACGTGCGGGGGAGCCGCGCCTGGGCGGGCGCCCTGGCCGCCGCCGGCGTGCTCACCGCGGGCGAGGCCGCCGACCTCGACGCGGGCCTGGCCCGGGTGGCCGAGCGGCTCGAGGGCGGCGAGCCGTTCCGTGACGCCGCCGACGAGGACATCCACGCCCTGGTGGAGCGGCTCCTCTTCGAGGAAGCGGGCGACGTCGCCGGGAAGCTCCACACGGGCCGCTCGAGGAACGACCAGTCCGCCACCGACGCGCGCCTGTGGGGCATGGACGCGGCCCGTCGCATCGACGCGCACGTGGTCCGCCTCCTGGAGGCGCTCCACGCCCTGGCGTCCCGCTCGGTGGACGTGATCCTGCCCGGCTACACGCACCTCCAGCAGGCCCAGCCGATCCGCGGCGCCCAGTGGGCCCTGGCCCACTTCCAGGCGTTCGCCAGGGACCGCGCACGCCTGGCCTCCGCCGCAGACGCGGCGGCCACCCTCCCCCTGGGATCCGGCGCCCTGGCGGGCTGCCCCTTTCCGGTGGACCGGGACGCGCTGGCCCTTGAGCTGGGCTTCCGGCGGGTCAGCGCGAACAGCGTCGACGCCGTCTCGGACCGCGACTGGATGCTGGACCTGGTCTACGCGGGCGCGACCCTGGGCGTGCACCTCTCCCGCCTGGGCGAGGACCTGGTGCTGTTCTCCTCGTCCGAGTTCGGCTTCGTGCGCGTGGCGGACGGCTACAGCACCGGCTCCAGCCTCATGCCCCAGAAGCGGAACCCCGACGTGGCCGAGCTGGCGCGCGGCAAGGCCGGCCGCCTGGCCGGCAACCTCGCGGCCCTCCTGACCCTGGTGAAGGGCCTGCCCACCGGCTACAACCGCGACCTGCAGGAGGACAAGCGCTCGGTGTTCGACACGGTCGACGCCCTGGACGTGACGCTGCCCGCCGTGGCCGGGGCGGTGGCGACGTTGGAGTGGCGCCCCGAGCGCATCGCCCGGGCCCTGGACCCCCAGCTCCTGGCCACCGATCTGGCCGACCTCCTGGTGCGGCGGGGCGTCCCCTTCCGCGCCACGCACGAGGTGGTCGGCCGCCTGGTGCGGCGCGCCGAGGAGGCGGGCGTGCGCCTCGACGCCCTCCCCGACCAGGCATTCCGCGACGCCCACCCCGCCTTCGGCGACAGCGCCCGCGAGGCCGTCGACTGGGAGCGCTCCGTGGAGGCCAGGGACGTCATCGGGGGAACGTCCCGCCGCGCGGTGGAGGAGCAGCTGGAGGCGGCGGCGGGGCTGCTGGGGTGAGGGGGGCTCGGTCAGAACTACTCCTGCACCGCGGAGGCGCGGAGGAATCGCAGAGGGGCGCGGAGGACTGCGTACCGCTTTCGTTCGGCCGCGGGGGCCGCGGGGGTCCGGGCCTCGAGCCTTCCATGGTGCCCCTTCTCGGATCTCACGCCTCATCGGTAGTCTGGAAGTACTCCGTCCGCACCACACGCCCCCCTCCGGCACCTCCCGCAGTCCCTCCCGATCTCCCGTTGCAGGTGTAGTGGGCCGCGGACCCTCCGCCCCCCTACACCCCCACGGCCGCCTCGGCCGGCGCCAGCGTCCGTCCCGCGGCCTCCACGAACGGCCTGAGGCCCTCCATGAGGCTGGCGAACTCCTGGAAGTCGAGGGACTGCTCGCCGTCGGAGGACGCGGTCTCCGGATCGGGGTGCACCTCCACGAGCAGGCCGTCGGCGCCCGCGGCCACGGCCGCGTAGGCCAGGGGGGCCACCAGGTGGCGGTAGCCGCCGGCGTGGCTCGGGTCGGCCACCACGGGCAGGTGCGTCTCGCGCTTGAGGACCGGGATGGCCGCCACGTCGAACGTGTTGCGCGTCGCCGTCTCGAACGTGCGGATGCCCCGCTCGCACAGGATCACATGCAGGTTGCCCTGGCTCATCACGTACTCGGCGGCCAGGAGCAGGTCCTTGACGGTGGCGCTCATGCCGCGCTTGAGCAGGACGGGCCGGTGGGTGCGGCCCACCTCCGTGAGCAGGGCGAAGTTCTGCATGTTGCGGGCGCCCACCTGCAGGACGTCGCTGTAGCCGGCGACCATCTCCACCTGCCGGGTGTCCATGACCTCGGTCACGACCGGCAGGCCGGTTTCCGCGCGCACGTCGGCCAGGATCCGAAGGCCCTCCTCCCCCAGGCCCCGGAAGGAGTAGGGGGAGCTGCGCGGCTTGAAGGCGCCTCCTCTCAACGCCCGGGCGCCGGCGGCCCGCACGCTGCGGGCGGTGTCGCGCAGCATGTCGCGGCCCTCCACGGAGCAGGGGCCGGCCACCACCGCCACCTCCTCTCCGCCCAGCTCCATCGCGCCGAGGGGTACCCGGGTCGGGTCGGCGGCGAACTCCCGGGACGCCAGCTTGAAGGGCTTCATGACCTCGTGGACCGCCTCCACCCCCGGGAGGGCGAGCAGGGGGACGTGCTGCAGCCGCCCCTCGTCTCCGATGCATCCGATGACGGTGCGGCTCTCCCCGCGGGAGACGTGGGTCCGAAGCCCCAGGGCCTCCACGCGCTCGCGGATGTGGTCCAGCTCTTCCTGCGTCACGCCGCTGCGGGTGACGATGATCATGGATCCTCCTGCGTGGGGCGGCGCGGGCCGGTCCGTCCGGGTGCCCCGGAAACGAGCGGGGCCCCCGGGTCGTCCCGGGGGCCCCGTCGGCCGCGTGCGTTTCGTCGCTTCGATGCTGCTACGCGCGCACGGACCTCCGGCCCCCGCTCAGGGTGCCGTACCAGTATGCGTATGCGTAGGCGCGATGGAAGCTCGTGACGGTATGCATCGTGCTGGAACCTCGGGCCGGTCCCCGGGGGCTGTCAAGCGGCCCCGGCCTGAAGCCCCGGAAATGCTCTGGCCCGCGGGGGCGGGCCTCTGTACGTTCGTCCCAGACGGCCGACCACCTCACCGATTTGCATCGATGGAGCACCGTAGAGACATGGCGACCACTACCGCCGAAGCTCCCGCACGCAGCCGGGTGAGCCGCCCGACCCTCGAAGACATGGGCCTTTCGCTGGGCAAGACGGTCCGCCTCCGGCGGATCTACTCCGGCGGCGTGGGCAACGGGACGCTCCTGATCCTGCCCATCGATCCGGGGCTCGAGCACGGCCCCATCGACTTCCTGCCGAACCCGGAGCGCGTCGACAAGGAGGTCCTGTCGCAGGCGGGGGGCTGAGCGACGCCGCGGCGCTCAAGCGCGCCGCCGCCGCGGAGGCGGTGGAGCGCGTGGAGAGCGGCATGCGCCTGGGGCTCGGCACGGGGAGCACTGTCGAACACTTCCTGGAGCTCCTGGGAGAGCGCCTCGCCGACGGCGCGCTGGCCGACCTGATGGGGGTGCCCACCTCCGTCGCGACCACCGACCGGGCCCACGCCCTCGGGATCGCGCTGGGGCCGCTCCACGAGCTGGCGCCGCTGGACCTCGCGGTGGACGGCGCCGACGAGATCGATGCCGGGCTCAACCTGGTGAAGGGGCTCGGTGGCGCCCTGCTCCGCGAGAAGATGGTGGCGGCGGCCAGCCGCAGGTTCATCGTCATCGCCGACGAAGGGAAGCTGGTGGAGCGGCTCGGCGAGAAGTCGCCCCTGCCCGTGGAAGTGGCCTCCTTCTCCTGGCAGGTCCACGTGCCCTACCTGGAGTCGCTGGGCGCGCGGCCCGTCCTCCGGACCCGCGACGACGGCACCCCCGTGCCCACCGACAACGGCAACTACGTCCTCGACTGCTGGTGGGACGGAGGCCTGCCGCCCGCCGCCGAACTGCAGGGCGAGCTGTGCTCCCGCCCCGGGATCGTCGAGACGGGTCTCTTCATCGGCATGGCCGGAGAGGCCATCGTGGCGGGGGCCGGCGGCGTGCGCCTGCTGACGCCCGGCGGGGCGGAGGGAGGCGCATGAGCGTCAAGATCGCTCCCAGCATCCTCTCGGCCGACTTCGGCCGTCTGGCCGAGGACGTGGCGGCGGCCGAGGAGGCCGGGGCGGATTGGATCCACGTGGACGTGATGGACGGTCACTTCGTGCCGAACATCTCCATCGGGCCCGGCGTGGCCGCGGCGGTGCGCAAGGTCACCGACCTTCCCCTGGACGTCCACCTCATGATCGAGGCACCGGACCGCTACCTGGAGGCGTTCGCCGACGCGGGCGCCGACCTGGTGACCGTGCACCAGGAGGCGTGCACGCACCTGCACCGCACCGTCCATCGCATCCAGGAGCTGGGCTGCCGCGCCGGGGTGGCGCTCAACCCGGCGACGCCGGTGGATTTGCTGCGCGACGTCGTCGCCGATCTGGACCTGGTCCTTGTCATGTCCGTCAATCCCGGCTTCGGAGGCCAGTCGTACATCCCCGCCAGCACCACCCGGCTCCAGGAGGCGCGCTACCTCATCGATCGCCGCGGCAGGGCGGGGGCCGAGCTGGAGGTCGACGGAGGCATCGACGCGTCGACCGCGGGTGACGTGGTGGGCGCCGGCGCCTCGGTCGTCGTGGCCGGCTCGGCCGTCTACCGCCACCCGGAGGGAGTCGCCGCGGGCGTCGCCGCCATCCGCTCGGCGGCCCGCTCTCCCCAGCGCCTCACCAGCCCCTGAGGAGTGTCGAGGAAGAGGAGTGGCGCGATGCCGGATCGCCGGACGTTACTGGTGGTCCTGGCGCATCCCGACGACGAGCTGGGCGCCGCGGGCACCATCGCGGCCCAGCGCGCCAGGGGGGACCGCGTGGTGCTGCTGTGGCTGACCCGGGGCGAGATGACCCAGGCGTTCGGCCCCCTGGGGATCGAGGAGGTGGCGGCCCGACGCGAGCAGCAGGGCGCCGAGGCCGCCCGCATCCTGGACGTGGAGCACCGCTTCCTGGATTTCCAGGATACCCGGCTGGTGGCCGACCCCGAAGCCGCGCGCCGGGTGGCGCGGGTCCTGGCCGAGGTGCGGCCGGACGGCGTCGTGACCTGGGGCGACGCCTGGGTGCGGGGGGCGCGGCATCCCGACCACCAGGCCTGCGGCCGCATCGCCCGCGACGCGGTGACGCTGGCGCGGATCGCGAAGGTCATGGACCCGCTGGAGCCGCACCGCGCGTTCTGCCCCGTCTTCACGCTGCGCGACGCACACTCGCACCTGCCCGAGCTGGCGGTGGACGTCTCGCCGCACCTGGACGTCGTCCACGGCCTGGCCCGGTTCTACCACGACGCCATCGGCTTCGGCGACGAAGCATGGCTGCGCCAGCGGCTGCGCGCCGCCGGAGGCTCGTGGGACGTCGAGGCGGCCGAGCTCTTCGACGCCTGGGAGAGCCGGCCGGGTCTCACCGACGCTCTCCTGCCGGCCGATCCGGGCCAGCTCAACCGGCATCCCGACCGCGACGGCCGGGACGATTGATTGCCGGAGCCGCGCGCGGCGGCTAGAATCCACCCCCGGTGGACACCGACCTCCCAGACCTCGACACCTCGGCCCTCGACCGCCTCCAGCAGTGGGGGGGGACGAAGCTCCTTTCTCAGATGGTCCGCTTGTTCCTGGACAACAGCCCCGCCCGCCTCGATCAGATCCGGATCGGGCTGCAGGAAGGACTCGTGGGGGACGCCGAGCGTGGCGCCCATTCCCTCAAATCCAGCGCGGCGAACGTGGGCGCCACCGTCGTGAGCCGGCTCGCCGCCGAGATGGAGGACCTCGCGGGCCGGGGTGACATGGCGGGCATGGAGGCCCTGCGAGCGGGGCTGGAGGCGGCGATGGAGCGGGTGCGGGAGCGGCTCGAGAGTGTCCTCGAACAGATGAGCGAGACGGACTGATGCCCAAGATCGCGGTAGTGGAGGACAATCCGGACAACCGCCTCCTCGTGCAGGCCCTCCTGGAGGATCGGTACGAGATCTCCGAGTTCGAGACCGGCCTGGAGGCGGTGGAGGGCCTCGGGGACGACCGGCCGGACCTCATCCTGCTGGACATCTCGCTGCCCGAGATGGACGGGCCCGAGGTGCTCGCCTGGATCAGGCAGCAGCCCGACCTCAAGGACATCCCCGTCATCGCCCTCACGGCGCACGCCATGGCCGGCGACCGGGAGAGCTTCATGAAGCAGGGCTTCAACGATTACGTCACGAAGCCCATCGTCGACGAGGACGTGCTGTTGGAGGCCATCGAGCGATGGCTGAACCGACCGAGCTGACCGGGACCCCCCCGCCGCGAGCGGGCTCGCGTTCGTCGGAGATGGACGCTGGCGCGGCCGCAGCGCGGCTCCTGGGTGAGGATCGCGCCCCCGAACGCGCCACCGTCTACTGGATCATCGTCCTGCTCCTCGTGGGAGGCTCCTTCCTCCTGCGGGACTCTCCGTGGGAGACGGGCACGACCGTGCACACGGTCATGGAGGTGGCGGCCACGGTCCTGGCCTTCGTGGTGGGCTCCCTGGCGCTGGTGCGCTACTACAGCCGCAAGCAGAGCACCTTCCTCTTCATCGGCACGGGGTTCCTGGGCACCGCGATCCTGGACCTCTACCACGCCGCGGTCACCTCGACCTTCGTCGACGGCCGCGACGGCGGGAGCCTCACCGACATCTCGGCGTGGAGCTGGACCGCGTCGCGGCTCTTCCTTTCGCTGTACCTGTTCGTCTCGCTCCTGGCCTGGTGGCGCGAGAGCCGGGAGGAGCCGGCGTACGAGGCGTCGCCGGTGGCCGAAGGCGCCGTCTACCTGACCGCGGCGGCGCTCACCGCTGTGATCTTCGTGTTCTTCTCGGCGCTGCCGCTGTCGCAGGCCTACACCCCCATCTTCATCTTCACGCGGCCGGGCGAGCTGGCGCCGGCGCTGTTCTTCCTCCTCGCGTACGCCGGCTACCTGTGGAAGGGCACCTGGCGGCGGAACGCCTTCGAGCACTTCCTGCTCCTGACGCTCCTCATCAACGTGGGCCTGCACGCGCTCTACATGCCCCTGTCGCAGGGCCTGGGCGACGCCATGTTCGGTGCGGCGCACCTGCTCAAGATCGCGTCGTACATCGCGGTCCTGGCCGGGCTCATGATCAGCGTCTACCAGACCTTCCGGCGCGAGGGCGGCGCCCTGGAGGCGGTGCGCGACGTCAACGCCCAGCTGGCCCGCGAGATCACCACCCGCCGCGACACCGAGAACCGTCTCCAGGGATTCCTCGACACGGCCCACGACCTCATCCAGAGCACCGATCGGGAGGGCCGGTTCGTATACGTCAACCGGGCCTGGAAGAACGTCCTGGGCTACGACGATGACGACCTGAGGGACCTCACCCTCTACGACCTCGTCCACGAGCCCTTCCGGAAGGAGACCCGCGCGACGCTCAGCAAGGTGTTCGAAGGGGGGTCGCTGGACCGCTTCCTGGTGGAGTACGTGGCCAAGGACGGGCGCATCATCGACCTGTCGGGGAGCGCGACCGGATCGGTCAGCAACGGCGAGGTCGTGGCGACGCAGGGAATCTTCCGGGACGTGACGGAGCAGCGGCGCGCCGAGCGGGAGCTCGCCGCCTCCCGGGCGAACCTGGCCGCCCTGGTGGAGAACACCGGCGACACCATCTGGTCCATCGACCGCAACCAGCGCCTCATCACCTTCAACTCCGCCTTCGCCCTGGCCGTGGAGGCCCAGACCGGACGGGAGCCCACCCGGGGCCAGACCCCCGAGGCCATGTTCGCAGAGTCCGACGCGGCGTTCTACCGGCTGCTCTACGAGCGGGCGCTGGGCGGCGAACGCTTCAGCGAGCTCAAGGAAGACGAGGTGGGCGGGCAGACGCGCAGCTTCGAGGTCTTCTGCAATCCCATCCAGGAGGCGGGCGGGATCACCGGAGCGGTGATGTTCGGCAAGGACGTCACGGCGCGGGTGCGGGCCGAGGAGGCGCTGCGCATCGCGAAGGAGGAGGCCGAGGGGGCCAACCAGGCCAAGAGCCAGTTCCTGGCGAACATGAGCCACGAGCTGCGCACTCCGCTCAACTCGGTCATCGGCTTCGCCAACATCCTCATCAAGAACAAGAAGGGGCACATGGACGCCCAGGAGACCGGATTCCTGAACCGGATCCTGGCCAACGGACGCCACCTCCTGTCCCTGATCAACGACATCCTGGACCTGTCGAAGGTCGAGGCCGGCAGGATGGAGCTCGAGATCGAGGACGTGGATCTCGATTCGCTGGTGAAGGAGACCCTGGCCCAGATGGAGGGGCAGCTCAAGGATCGCCCCGTGGCCCTCGTGGCCGACGTCCCCGAGGCCGCGAAGCCCATCGAGACGGACCGGAACAAGCTCAAGCAGGTCATCATCAACCTGGTGGGCAACGCCCTCAAGTTCACCCATGAGGGGTCGGTCACCGTGCGCGTCGAGCTGGGTCCCGACGGCCGCAGGCCCGCCCTCGTCGCCGTCCAGGACACGGGGATCGGCATTCCCCAGGACCGCCTCGACAAGATCTTCGAGGCGTTCCAGCAGGCCGAGAGCGGCACGGCCCGGAAGTATGGAGGCACGGGCCTCGGCCTCACGATCTCGCGCTCGATCTGCCAGATGCTGGGCTACGATCTGGACGTGGAGTCGGAGCTGGGGCGGGGCTCGACCTTCATCATCCGGCTCGCCCATCGTCCGCACGCCCGCGACGTGCAGGACGAGGGAGCTTCCGAGCCCGAGGAGGCGACGGAGGACGAGGCCGGGGAGGCCGGGGAGGAGCGGGTCGCCGCGGCCGTGGGCGACGGAGCCGTCACACGATCCATGCGCGACTTCAAGGTCCTGGTGGTGGACGACGAGCACGATTCCCGCGTTCTCCTCACGCACTACCTGGAGGAGTTCGGCTGCCAGGTGCTGAGCGTCGGGGACGCGACCAAGGGCATCGCCATGGCGCGGCACGAGCGGCCCGATCTCATCACGCTCGACCTGCAGATGCCGGGAATGGACGGGTGGGAGGCGCTGCGGACCCTCAAGGACGACCCCGAGCTCCGCGAGATCCCGGTGGTCGTCGTCAGCATCGTGGCCAAGGAGGGTCGCAGCCGGCTCCTGGGGGCCGTCGACCTCCTCACCAAGCCGGTGGAGAGGGAAGACCTGCTCCGGGTGCTCTGGCGGAACCTGATCCGCCAGCGCGGCGGCCGTGTCCTGGTCGTGGACGACGACGACGACGCCCGCACGTTCCTCGTCCGCCATCTCGAGGAGGCGGGGCTCCAGGTGCGCGCGGCGGCCAACGGCGAGGAGGCGATGCTGGCGGTGGAGCGGGAGGCGCCCGACGCGATCGTCCTCGACATGGTCATGCCCGTGATGGACGGCCTCGGGTTCCTCGATCGCCTGCGCGAGAACCCCTACTACGCCGGCCTGCCCGTGATCGTGGTGACGGGCAAGGACCTCACGGTGGCCGAGCGCCGGGAGCTGGGCGAGAAGGCTTCGGGAGTCCTGGCCAAGGGGGAGGGCGTCGAGGAGCGCCTGACGGAGGTGCTGGGAACGCTGTTCCCCCTCGGGGAGCCGCGCGGCTCCTAGGGAAGACGGGGCACGGGGCTCGGCGTGGAGGGTAGGCCTCGCCAGCCGGCGAGCGCAGCCCGCGGGCGGGTCGCCGGCCCGCCCGCCGAGAGGGAGCCCCGAGGATGCACGAGTT
>JAHWKH010000140.1 GCA_019347995.1 Gemmatimonadota bacterium
CCAGCCGGTACGCCGGGCGCCCCTCGCTGTCCACGGAGACCCCGACCAGGCGACCGGGAAGGTGGCGCTCGAGGCCCTTGCTGACGGCCATGAAGCCGGCGTGCGGCCCGCCGAAGAACAGCGGTACGCCGAAGCGCTGGGACGATCCGACGACCACGTCGGCCCCGAGCTCGCCCGGTGCCTCCAGGAGCGTGAGGGCGAGCAGGTCGGCGGCGACCACGGCCAGGGCGGCGGTGATGCGCGTGAGGGACGTAATCATCCTGATGGGCTCCTCGAAATGAGACGGCTGTCGGCCTCCCTCTGGAGGCACGGTCGCGGTACGGAGGGGGCAGGGTCGGTACCACGGCGCCGTCCGCCTCCACGAGCCGACCCGGCATCCCGATACGTGGCGCCAGCACTGGACGAAGTATCCGTATGGGGCGGGCCCGCCGCACGAATCGGTCGCTCCGCGACCCCTCGAAACGATGGATCATCGCCGCACATGTGCTGTAATGGCACACACGCCTCCCCCGCTCCGGACCCCGCTCATGAGCGCCCGCTACAGTCTCCGGCATCTCATCCTGCTCTCCATCGTGGTCCCCGTCGTGACACTTTCAGCGGCGGGAGCCTGGCTGGGTCTGCGCGCCATCGAGGGGCACCTGGAGCGTCGCCTGCAGGAGGACGTCGAGCTGGTGGCGCGGGCGATCCAGCTTCCGCTGCGCGACGCGTTGTTGAGGGGCGAATCGGACGACGTGCAGCGGGCCCTGGACTCGGCGTTCCGGATCGGGCGCGTGTACGGCGCCAGCGTCTACGATCACGGCGGCGAGCGCATCGCCACCGCGGGCGTGGGTGAGGAGACCGCTCCGGCCGACCAGGTCGCCCGGGTCGCCGGAGGCGGCGACCGGCAGGGCGAGTACACGGAGGTCGGGCGCCGCCGCGTCTACTCGTTCTTCGTGCCTCTCGTCACGTCGGGCGGAGAGGTCATCGGCCTTCTCCAGGTGACCCGGCGCCGACGGGAGATGGAAGCCTATCTCACGCGCATGCGCAGACAGGCGGGACTGGCGATCCTGGGCGGGACGCTGATGATCCTGGGCGTGGTCGTGGTGGGCCACGGCCGGGTCGTGGGAAAGCCCCTCTCACGGCTCGCGGGAAGCATGCGCCGGGTCGAGGAGGGTGACCGGGGCCACCGGGCGTCGGTGGGGTCCCGAACCAAGGAGATCAGCGGCCTGGCCGAAGGGCTCAACCGCATGCTCGAGAGCATGACCCGATGGGAGGGCGAGCTGGAGGACAGCCGCAGGAGCCAGCTCCACCTCCAGGCACGTCTACAGCGGTCGGAGCGCCTGGCGGCCATCGGACGCCTCGCCGCCGGCGTGGCGCACGAGCTCGGCACGCCCCTCGCCGTGGTGGACGGGCAGGCGCAACGGGCGCTGCGCGCATCGGACCTTCCCGCCCCGGAGAAGGAGCGGTGGGAGGCGGTACGGACCGAGTGCGGACGGATCCAGGGCATCGTGCACCAGCTCCTGGAGATCGGACGCCAGGAGCCGCGCGAACGGGTGCCGGTGGCGCCGGAGCGGATCGTGCGGGGGGCGGTGGCGGCGGCCCGACCGGTGCTCGACGCCCAGCAGGCCACCCTGGAGATCACCGGGGCGGGCGAAGCGTCGCAGGACATCGCCGTGGAGGTCGACCGCCGGCGCGTGGAGCAGGCGCTGGCCAACCTGCTGCGCAACGCCGGGCAGGCGTCCCCCGGCGGCCGGGTGCGGCTCACGTGGCGCGTCGACACGGAGCGTCTGGTGTTCGTGGTGGACGA
This sequence comes from Gemmatimonadota bacterium, assembly GCA_019347995.1. Next base: position 1,787 of record JAHWKH010000140.1, read on the forward strand.
CGACGGGCCCGGCATTCCCGTGGCGGAGCGGGCGCTGGTGCTCCAGCCCTTCTACACGACGAAGGAGCCGTCCCGAGGGACGGGGCTCGGGCTGGCGCTGGTCCAGAGCGTGTCGGAGGAGCACGAGGGGATGGTGGAGGTGGAGGATTCGCCGATGGGCGGAGCCCGGCTGGTCCTCACCCTCCGGCACGGCGGGTCCGGCGCGCCGGACCCGGGGGAGGCAGGGCCATGACGCCCTCCGGAGGGCCGGGTCGGATCCTGGTCGTCGAGGACGATCCCGGCCTGGGATCCCTCCTCTCGGAGGAGCTGGACGAGAGGGGCTTCCACGTCCGCACCGCCACGTCCGCGGAGCAGGCCTGGGAGACGCTGGAGCACGCGGACGTGGACCTCATCGTCTCCGACCTCCGCCTTCCGGGAGTGGGCGGCGACGTCCTGCTGGCCAAGGTCCGGCAGCGGCCCGCGGCGCCCGCCTTCATCGTCATCACGGCATTCGCCACCGTGTCCCGGGCCGTGGAGTGCCTCAAGGCCGGGGCGGACGACTTCCTGACGAAGCCCCTCGACCTGGAGCACCTGGCCGTATCGGTGGAGCGGGCGCTCGAGACCCGGCGCCTGAGGGAGCTGGTCGCGCGCTACGAACAGGAATCCGAGGGCGCCGGCTTCCACGGCCTCCTGGGGCGGAGCCGGCCCATGCGGCGCGTCTTCGACCAGGTCCGGGCGCTCGCCCGCTCCGTCGACTGGGCGGCGACTCCGCTGGGACCGGTCCGCTCCTGGTCGGGCACCCTGCGCGCCATCGTCCGCGCCTGCCTGGACTCGCCGTTCCCCATCAGCCTGTGGTGCGGCCCCGAGCTGATCCTGATCTACAACGACGGATACCGCGACGTCCTGGGTGCGAAGCATCCTGCCGCGCTGGGCCGGCCCGGAGCGGAGGTCTGGTCGGAGATCTGGGCGCAGACCGGGCCCACTTTCGAGCAGCTCCGGCGCGGCGGCCCCCCGGTGTACGCGGAGGACGAGCCCTTCTTCGTCCAGCGCGCCGGCGAGGGCGGCGCCGGGGCCGCGGGGGAGCCGAACGCGTGGTTCACGTTCTCCCTGAGCGCGGTGCGGGGCGAGGAAGGCGAGATCGAGGGCTTCCTCAACATCGTCTCCGAGAGCACGGGACGGCTCCTCGCCGAGCGCCGGGGTGAGATCGCCCGGGCCCGGGCGGAGCGCGCCGAGGCCCAGCTGTTGGACGTCTTCGCCCAGGCCCCCGCCTTCATGGCCGTACTCCGCGGCCCCGAGCACGTCTTCGAGTACGCCAACAACGCCTACCGCCAGCTCGTGGGCGATCGCGACCTGCTGGGACGTCCCGTGCTCGAGGCCCTTCCGGAGTTGCGCGACCAGGGCTTCCGGGAGCTTCTCGACAGCGTGCTGGAGGGAGGCGAGCCCTTCGTGGGACGGGAGATGCCCGTCACGCTGGCCCGCAGCCCCGAAGGCGAGGCGGAGCAGCGGTTCGTCGACTTCGTGTACTACCCCATCTCCGACGCGCACGGCACGCGCACGGGCGTCGTCGCCCACGGCTCGGACGTGACCGAGCATGTGCGGGCGCGCCGGGACGCGCAGGCCGCCCGCGCCGAGGCCGAGGAGGCGAACCAGGCCAAGAGCCGATTCCTGACCAGCATGAGCCACGAGCTCCGGACGCCGATCAACGCCATCATCGGCTACGCCGAGCTGCTGGAGCTGGGCATCACCGGTCCCGTCTCGGAGGCGCAGCGGACGCAGCTCGAGCGCATCCGCGCGAGCAGCGGACATCTCCTCACCCTCATCGACGACATCCTGGACCTGTCCAGGGTGGAGGCGGGGCAGATGGAGCTGACGTACGAGCGGCTGCCGGCCGCCGACACGGTGGCTTCGGCCATCGCCCTGGTCGCCCCCCAGGCGGAGCAGCGGCGCATCCACCTCGAGGACCGCTGTGGAGACGCCCGGGAGGTCTGCTACGTGGGGGACGAGGACCGGGTGCGGCAGATCCTGGCGAACCTCCTCTCCAACGCCGTGAAGTTCACGCCGCCGGGCGGGCGCATCCGGGTCGAGTGTGGCGCCTCCGAGCCCCCCGAAGAGGCCGATGCCTCCACCGAGGATTCTCTGACGTACATCGGGGTGACGGATACCGGGATCGGAATCGCCGCGGAGGAGATGGAGAACATCTTCCGTCCTTTCACCCAGGCGGACAGGAGTGACGACGGCATACAGGGCGGGACCGGCCTCGGGCTCTCGATCTCGCGGCATCTCGCCAAGCTGATGGGCGGCGGCCTCTCCGCCCGCAGCACGCCCGGCGAAGGCTCGACCTTCACCCTGTGGCTTCCCAGCGAGGGCGCCCTCGAGGCACCGATGGAAGAGGCCACGGGGGAGCAGACCTGGGACATGCGACCGGCCCGGCTCTCCGCCGTCGGCCAGGTCGTCCAGGAGCGCATTCCCTCGCTTCTGTCGGCGTTCGTGGACCGGATGCGCGGCGACGCGGACCTCCCCATGGCGGCCGGCGCCGACGAGGTGGACCTGGTGGACCACACCTCCACCTTCCTGGCGGACCTCTCCCATTCCCTCATCACCCTCGAGAACGGGACGGGACCCGAGCGCCGGCTCCGGGACGGAAGCGAGATCCAGCGGCTGGTCGCGGAGCTGCATGGACGCCAGCGGGCCCGGCTGGGATGGAGTCCCCAGGCGGTCGCCCGGGAATGGGAGATCCTGCGTGAGGTGACGGAGGACGTGGTCCTCGAGGCCCTGCCCGGGGAGCCGGACCTCGACGGAGCCCTCGGACTGCTCGCCCGCCTGATGGAGCGCGCCGACGAGATCAGCCGCAGCAGCCTCCGGCACGCCACGGCGGCGGCCGGGCGGTGAGGGCGCGTGCACGCAGGCTGGATCGCGGCCACGACCTCCCTCCGGCGCCACCGGCCCCCGCCGACCTACTCGACGACGACCGTGCCCGTCATTCCCTGTGACTCGTGCGGGATGCAGATGTAGCGATACGTGCCGGCGACGTCGAACGTGTGGGAGTAGCTCCCCCCGGGGGAGACGTTGCCCGAGTTGAAGGTGTTCGCGCCGTCCGTGGCGGTATGCACCCGATCCGAGGGGTTCGTCCAGGTCACCGTCCCGCCGGCCTGGATCCGCACCGTCTCCGGAGCGAAGCGCAGCGCGTCGGTCATCTCGACCGTCGCGGAGGATGGCCCTCCGCCGGCGACGAACCGGTCGGTGAAGAACGTCGCCGTCAGCCCCACGGCCACGGCCACGAAGGCCCCCGCCCAGAAGGTGCCCCTGCTCATTCTCCACCTCCGTCCTGAGATCGCGTTCTGCGGCGTGGATCGTCGCAACATGCATGCCCTGGTACTCATGGCACCCGCGCCACGGCCACCATCCGGAGCAGGACGCTGTGGCGGGTGTCGCCGGCCCGGAACGCGAAGCGCCGCGCGAGCTCGTAGCCGGCCTGGAGCCCCACGCTCCAGGCACCGCCGTCGCCCAGCCTCTCGCCGGCGAGCACGGTCCGCCAACGCTCCTCCTTCGGGAGGACGGCCGTCCTGACCAGGTCCGGGGGGGACTCGACCAGCCGGTATCGATCGTTGCTCCGCCGCTCCCATGCCCCGTCCAGGGCGAAGCTCCACGGCCCGCCACGGTCGAGGGCCAATCGGGCATAGAGGCCGTCCCCGGCCATGCCCAGCTCGCTCCCCAGGACGCGCCGGTCCAGGGTGACGCCACCCGCGAAGTCGAGGTGCCCGTAGAAGCGGACCCCGGTGTGCTGCCCCTCGACGGCCAGCGAGACATGGCCGGCGTCGTCCAGCCTGGCCAGCCGTGCCCCCAGCAGCCATCCGCCGTCCTCCCACAGCATGCTGCCGACGCGACCGAGGTCGAAGTCGTCCAGCACCGCCTCCAGCCACACCTCCAATCCGCCGGCGTCGGGGAAGCGCACCCGGAGGTCCGCCAGCGCCATCTTCTGCGAGAACTGGTAGTCGCCACCGGACCGCAGGAGGTCGGGGACGATCAGGACGTCCGCCACGCGCTCCAGGAGCGTCGCGCCCGGAGCGCCCTCGCCACCCTGTTGGTTCAGCAGACCCACGCCCACCTCGACGCGATCGTGGGGACGGAAGGAGCTCCGCAGGTTGATGAGCAGCGCGTGGGGGTGGGTGCGCCCCTCCTCCCCGAGCTCGGCCACGAAGAATTGATGATGGCTCGGGCCGAGGAATCGCAGGAATCCCGGAAGCACGACGCCTCTGTCGGTGGAGGCGCCCACCATGGTGAGGGGCGCCGGGTTGTGGGACAGGAGGAGCCCTCCGGAAAGGCCCTGCCCCCACGTGACGGGCGCCCGCCCCACCGTGAGCGCCGCCTTGCCGAGCAGGAGGCGGCCATAGATCTCACGAAGGAAGACGGGCTGCGTGTCCCTCGCTCCGGTGGCGGCGAAGCCGGCCTGGATCCGTGGACGGACCACCAGGGCCGCGCGCCGCCCCGGGTCGAAGCCCCCTTCGATCTCGAGGCCGAACGTGGCCCCCTCCACCGTGGGACGGCCCTCGTCGTACGCCAGGAGCGGGTTCGTGACGGCCGCCGTGCGGACCACGTCGTTCGACGGGACCGCCCGGGTGGGACTGTCGGTCCACGTCGCGTCGAGTCGGGCGCTGCGGACCCAGGGCGCGCGCTCCGGCCGCGGGCTTCCCTCCAGCCGTTCCATCTCGGGCCCCAGACGAGCCCGCAGGCGTTCCAGGACCGACGCGACGGTGAGGGCCAGCTCGGGCTCCCCCTCCACCCGGGCGGTGCTCCGCACGGCCTGCGCGGAAGCTGCGAAATGGCCGAACCAGACGCGGGTCGCGGTGAACCTGTCGCCGTTGCAATTCTCGAACGCCGCCCTGCCGTCGCTCGTCATGAACGTGCTTGCATCGAGCGGCCTTCCCGCCAACCGGCTGGAGCTCGAAATCACCGAAGGCGTGCTGCTCAACGACGATGCCAAGGTCCACG
>JAHWKH010000141.1 GCA_019347995.1 Gemmatimonadota bacterium
ATCGGAGAAGTACTCGTTCTCGCCGTCCTCGCTCATGTCCACGAAAGGGAGCACTGCGATGGAGGCGGCCGCCGCCTCGCCCCGGGCTCTCGGCGGGACCGCGGGGGAGGTGTCCCGGCGGATCCCCTCCGGCGTGACCTGGAACACCCACGCGAGGATCACCGTGAGGGGGAAGCCCAGGATGACGAGAGCCAGCACCAGGGTGACGGTCCAGTCCGGGAGGGAAAGCCGCGGGAATACCAGGTCGGCGACCTGCAGCGCGCCGAAGGCCGTGGCGCCGTAAACCGCCGCGACTCGGAACACCTTCCGCCGCTTGAGGTCGGCAAGGAGGGCCTGCCAACGCGGCATCGGGCTGGAGGTCATGGCGCGGCCGGCGCCGGGGTATCCGGGTGGGGATTCGACACGCCGTACGGTAGATCTACTGCATCGGCGGGCGCAATGACCTCACCTCGCCGAATCGGGCCACGGCACGCCGCGGTGCTCCTCGCTCACCGGGCCCATGCCCCGGTAGACGAACTTCTGGAGCCGCTTCCCCTCGTAGGTCTCGGTCGTGTAGATGTTGCCGCGGGAGTCGGTGGCGATGGAGTGGACGCCGAAGAACTGGCCGGGCTGGCGGCCGCCGTCGCCGAAGCTGGTGAGCACGCGCAGGTTCGCCCGGTCCACGATATAGACGCGCATGTTCTTGCCGTCGGCCACGTACATGAAGCGCTGCCCGGGGTCCCGGGAGAAGGCAATGTCCCAGGTGGAGCCGTCGCCGAGGGTGCGGGGGGCGATGAACATCTCGTCCACGAAGGTGCCATCGGTGCGGAAGACCTGGATGCGGTCGTTGGGGCGGTCGCAGACGTAGACGAGGCCGTCGTCGGCGGGCTCGGCGCAGTGCACGGGGTTGCGGAACTGTCGGGCGGGCGGCGCGTCGGGGTCGTAGGGGCCGAGGTCGGTGTCGTCGGGTTCTTGGCCGTAGGCGCCCCAGTAGCGCTTGAAGGCGCCGGTGTTCATGTCCAGGACGGCCACGCGCTTGTTGCCGTAGCCGTCGGCGACGTAGGCCTCGCCGGCGGCGGCGTCGAAGGAGATCTTGGCGACACGGCCGAAGTGCTCGGTGCTGTGGCTGTCCGTGCCCCGGCCCGGGGCGCCGAACTGGGCGAGGAAGCGGCCGTCGCGGGTGAACTTGAGGATGTGGGAGTCGTCGCGCCCGTTGCCGCCGATCCAGACGTTGTCCATGGGGTCGAGGGTGAGGCCGTGGTTGGAGGCGGGCCAGTCGTAGCCCGCGCCCGGTCCGCCCCAGGCGTTCACGAGGTGGCCCTCGGGGTCGAACTCGAGGATCGGCGGGGCGGGGAGGCAGCACTCGCCGGTGGGCGGGTTCTGGGCGGCCCCGACCTCCGTGCGCGGGTTGAGGGACGCCTGGCGGTGGACCACGAAGACGTGGTCCCGGGAGTCCACGCCGACGCCGACCACGGAGCCCATGAGCCAGTGGTTCGGGAGCGGCCTGGGCCAGAAGGGATCCACCTCGAAGAGGGGGGCCTCCACGGCCTGGTCGGCGCGTGCGACGGCGGCGCGCTCGAGGCCGGTGGCGCCGAGGGCGAGCCCCAGGGCGGCGAAGCCGAGGACGGCGCCGATCACGGACGTGCGCTTCATGGGAAGCATCCTCCGGGAGGGGGTGCGGGTGTCCTTGCCGAGGCTGCCCGCCTACGCTATCTCGTCATGGGAAGAGACGCCAGCTTCCCCCTCCGCGGACACCGCCAGCCAACGGAGGCAGCCCACCGTGCACCCGACCGGAATCCAGCGCGAGACGACGTGGCCGGGCGGTCCGTGGCGACCGCGCCGCGTGCCCGGGCGACTCGCGACCCGCCTCCTCCTGGCGATCCTGCTCCTGCTCCCGTCCGCGGCTGCCGCCCACGAGATCCCCGCGACCGTGACGGTGCGGCTGATGGTCCGTCCGGACGGCGACCGGCTCCGCCTCCTCGTCCGGGTCCCCGTGGCGGCCCTGCGGGACCTGGACCTGCCGGTGCGCGGCGCGGGCGGCTACCTGGCCCTGCCGGAAGCCATCCCGCGCCTGCGCGACGGGGCGCGCCTCTGGCTGGTGGACTACGTCGAGGTCCTGGAGGGGGAGCGGGTCGTGGGGGCGCCGGAGATCACGGCGCTACGAGTGTCGCTTCCATCGGACCGCTCGTTCGGCAGGTGGGACGGCGCCATGGCCCACGTCACCGGCCCCGGTCTCCCCGAGGGCACCGAGCTGGTCCCCGAGCAGGCGCTGCTGGACGTCCTGCTGGAGTACCCGATCGCTTCGGCCGGCTCAGACTTCACGCTGGTACCGGCGCTGGCCCACCTGGGAGTCCGGACGACGACCGTGCTCCACTATCGGCTCCCGGACGGCCCCGAGCGGGTCCTCCAGTACACGGGCGACCCCGGCGTCGTCCGCCTGGACCCCCGCTGGCACCACGCCGTCCTCCGGTTCGTCGCGCTCGGGTTCGAGCACATCCTGGGGGGCCTCGACCACCTCCTCTTCCTCCTGGCGCTGGTCGCGCCCTTCCGGCGGATCCGGCCCCTCGTCCCCGTGGTGACGGCCTTCACGGTGGCGCACTCCATCACGCTGGGCGCGGCGGCCCTCGGGCTCGCGCCGGCCGCGCTGTGGTTCCCGCCGCTGGTGGAGGCGCTCATCGCCCTTTCGATCGTGTGGATGGCCCTCGAGAACATCGTCGGCGCGCGGGTCCACCGGCGCTGGGTCCTGGCCTTCGCCTTCGGCCTGGTCCACGGGTTCGGCTTCTCGTTCATCCTGTCCGGGAACCTCCAGTTCGCCGGTGGGCATCTCCTCACGTCGCTGCTCGCGTTCAACGTGGGCGTGGAGCTGGGGCAGCTCACGGTGCTCGCGGTCCTCGTGCCGCTCCTGGGACTCGCCTTCCGTCGTCTGGCGGCCGAGCGGATGGGCGTCATCATCGTCTCGGCGCTCGTCGCCCACAGCGGGTGGCACTGGATGACCGCCCGGGGGGCCGCGCTCCTGCAGTACGACGTCCGCTGGCCCGTGCCGGACCTGTTCCTGGCCGCCGCCGTCCTGCGGTGGGCCACCCTGGCGCTGGTGGTCCTGGCCGCGGCCTGGCTCACCGGGGCGCTCTTCCGGCGCCTCGGCGGGCACGCCGGGGCCTCACTCGAGCCGTCGCCCGGCACCCTCGACCCGTACCCTGGAGAGACCTGATGGCCGGACGCCGAACCCCTGTCCCGATCGCGCTGCTCGTCCTCGTCGCGTGCGCGGCGAGCGCCGCGCCGGACCGCGCCGCCGCCCAGATGACGGCGCCCAACCCGTACCGCGCGGTGAACGGGATCTGGGCGCCGCTCCCGGACGGCCGCGCCTGGGGCGCGACCAGCGCCGTCTACCCCACACCGGATGGCCGGGGCATCTGGGTGGCCGAGCGGTGCGGGGCCAACCTGTGCGTGGGCAGCGACGTGGATCCCGTCCTCCTCTTCGACCTGGAGGGCAACCTCGTGCGCAGCTTCGGGGCGGGGACAATGGCATGGCCGCACGGCATGACCGTGGACGCCGAGAGCAACGTGTGGGTGACGGACGCCGTGGGGTACGCGCCCGTGCCCGAGGGCTGGGGGCACGTCGTCCTGAAGTTCAGCCCAGAGGGCGAACTCCTCATGACGCTGGGCCGGCGCGGCATCGCCGGCGACGGGGCCGACACGTTCAACAAGCCATCGGACGTCCTCGTGGCGCCCGACGGCAGCATCTTCGTGGCCGACGGCCACGACGCCGGCGGCAACAACCGGATCGTGAAGCTGGCGCCGGACGGGAGCTTCCTGAAGGCGTGGGGCCGGACGGGCGGCGAGGACGGGGAGTTCCGCGACCCGCACGCGCTGGCCATGGATTCGCGCGGGCGCCTGTTCGTCGCCGATCGCGGCAACAGCCGGATCCAGATCTTCGACCAGGAGGGCGAGCACCTGGCCACCTGGACCCAGTTCGGCCGCCCCAGCGGGCTGTTCATCGACGACGACGACACGCTGTACGCCGCCGACTCGGAGTCCAACACCGCCCGGAATCCGGGCTGGCGCCGCGGCATCTACATCGGCGACGCCGCGACCGGCTGGGTGCGCGCCTTCATCCCCGACCCCGAGCCCGATCCCGACGGGTCGGGCACCAGCGGGGCGGAGGGCGTGGCGGTGGACGCGGAGGGGAACGTTTACGGCGCGGAGGTGGGGCCCCGGGCGCTGCGGAAGTACGTCCGGCGGCCCTGAGGTGCAGAGGGCACCGTGCGCCGTCTTGGCGTGTGCCGGGTCCCGTGCACCGGCTGTTCCCCTGAGGAGTGACCCGGAGACACGCGCCCGGGATGCCTCCGGGACCGCCGGATCACGGCCTGCGGGTCACGCCAGACGGCGCACGGCCCCACGCAAAGTGAACGCTGACGGGCTGATCGCGGACCACCGGCCCGCCCGCGACCCGCTTGCCCGGCACACGACCCGGACCACAGTTTGTCCCTCCACCCTGGAGGAAGAAAACGCATGAGGACAGCCGTCGTGGGCGTGATCGCCGCCCTTGCCATGACCGCCGCCGCGGCATGCGCCCAGACCGTCGGGGCGGGGGAGGCGGCGCCCCGCTCGACGCTGGACGGCGTGTTCGACGCCGCCCAGGCGGACCGCGGCGAGGCCACGTTCCAGGAACGGTGCACGGCCTGCCACGCGCCCGGCTACTTCACCACCACCGCCTTCCGGCGGAGCTGGTCGGGCCGGGCCGTCTACTACCTGTTCTCGACGATCCGCACCACGATGCCGGAGGACAGCCCCGGCAGCCTCCGGCCTCGCGAGGTCGCGGACCTGCTCGCCTACATCCTCCGGCTCAACACGTACCCGGAGGGCCCGGAGCCCCTGCCCGACGAGACCGACGCGCTACGCGTCATCATCTGGGAAGACCTCCCGGCGGACCCGGGGCGCTGAGCGACGACGCCCGGTCGCATCCACCCGACGACGGACAACCCGAAAGGAACCGTCCATGCGATTTCCCCTCGGCCACGCCGCCCCCGTCTGGGGCGTCCTCACCCTCCTCCTCGCCACCGCGCCGGCCCCGGCCCAGCAGATGCCTCCGGGCGAGTGGCGGTACTGGGGCGGGGACGAGCGCAGCTCCCGCTACACTCCGCTGGACCAGATCGATGCCGGGAACTTCGAGAACCTCGAGGTGGTCTGGCGCTGGAAGGCGGCGAACTACGGTCCGAGCCCCGACTACATCTACCGGGCCACACCGATCTACGTGAAGGGGCGGCTCTACACGGTGGCCGGGCAGCGGCGGGCGGTCGTGGCGATCGACCCCGGCACGGGCGAGACGCTGTGGATGTGGCGGATGAAGCCGAATCCGCGGTGGGAGGCGTCCACGCGGAAGAACTACGGGAAGGGCGTCGCCTACGCCGAGGTGAACGGCCGCGACGTCATCTACGTGATCACGCCGGGCTACTACCTGGTGGCGCTGGACGCCCACACGGGGCTGCCGATCCCCGCGTTCGGGATCAACGGGGTGGTGGACCTCCACCTCGGCCTGGGCGACTACAGCGTCCACCCGGACCGGGGGCTCCTGCCGTTCGGCGACATCACATCCTCCTCGCCCCCCATCGTCGTCAACGGCGTGGTCGTCGTCGGCAACTCGCACGACCGCGGCTACTATCCCGACCGGAAGGAGAACGTCCCCGGGCACATCCGGGGGTACGACGCGGCGACCGGGGAGATGAAGTGGATCTTCCACGTGGTGCCGAAGCCGGGCGAGTTCGGCCACGAGACGTGGGAGGGCGACTCGTGGACGTACACGGGCAACGTGTCCGCCTGGGCGCCGCTGTCGGCCGACTCCGAGCGTGGGCTCGTCTTCATCCCCACCGACACCCCCTCCAACGACTACTACGGCGGCGACCGCCTGGGCGACAACCTCTTCGGGACATCGCTGATCGCGCTGAACGCGGCGACGGGCCAGCGAGTCTGGCATTTCCAGATGGTGCATCACGACGTCTGGAACATGGACAACCCCAACGCGCCCAAGGTCCTGGACGTGACGGTGCGCGGGCGGCGGACGCCCATCGTCGTCGAGACCACGAAGCAGGGCTTCTCCTACGTGCTGAACCGGGAGACCGGTGAGCCGGTCTGGCCGATCGAGGAGCGCGCCGTTCCCCGGTCCGACATTCCCGGCGAGCGCACCTCGCCCACGCAGCCGTTCCCGACCCGGCCCGCCCCGTTCGAGCACCAGGGGATCACCGAGGACGACCTGATCGACTTCACCCCCGAGCTCCGGGCGGAGGCGCTCGAGATCGCGCGCAACTACCGCATGGGGCCCCTGTTCACCCCGCCTTCCCTGGCCGAGGCGCCCGATGGCACGGACGGCGCCTTCGTGGTGCCGGGCGCCAACGGCGGCGCCAACATCCCCGGCGGGTCGTCGGTGGACCCCGAGACCGGCGTGCTCTACGTGGCGTCCCAGCGCGGGCACAGCGTGATCTCGATGGTGCCCGGGGCGACGCGCGGATCGAACGCGGGCTACGTCTCGCAGGGACCCGGCGGGATCCGGGGGCCGCGGGGCCTGCCGATCCTGAAGCCGCCGTACGGCGCGATCACGGCCATCGACCTCAACACGGGGGAGCACCTCTGGCGCATCCCGACCGGGGACACGCCGCGGGAGATCGCCGAGCACCCGGCGCTCCAGGGCGTGGACCTGCCCGTCACCGGGAAGAACGGCCACGCCAACATCATCACGACCCGCACGCTGGTCCTCTACGGCGAGG
>JAHWKH010000142.1 GCA_019347995.1 Gemmatimonadota bacterium
CTACGACTACTACCAGCCCGAGGCCTACGTGCCGCGCAGCGACACCTACATCGAGAAGGAAAGCTCGATCAACGAGCAGATCGACCGCATGCGCCACTCCGCCACCCGGGCGCTGCTCGAGCGCGACGACGTCATCGTGGTGGCGTCGGTGTCGTGCATCTACGGCATCGGCGACGTCGAGACCTATTCGGCCATGGCCTTCGAGGTGAAGCGCGGCGAGCGCATTTCCCAGCGCCAGCTCCTCGCCGACCTCGTGGCGCTGCATTACCGGCGCAACGATGCCAATTTCGTCCGCGGCGCCTTCCGGGTCCGCGGCGACACCATCGAGGTGCATCCCGCCTACGAGGAGACGGGCGTGCGCATCGAGCTGTTCGGCGACGAGATCGAGCGGATCACCCAGGTCGACCTGCTCACCGGCGAGCGCCTGGCCGAGCTCGACGAGGCGCGCGACGCGCTGCGCCGCCCGTTCTTCGACGCGCGCCGTCGCTACTTCGAGCACGTCTACGAGAACCAGTGGGAGCTCGAGACGATCCTCGACCCGGTGATCACGGTGCACCCGGACGAGCTGAGCTTCGAGGCGTTCAGCAAGGACGAGTCGAGCTACGCGCGGCTCTCGGCGCGCCACGATCTCTTCTCGCGCATCGACAGCTTCGAGCACGGCACGACGAACGTCGACTTCGGGCTCGGCCTCGAGGACCAGCTCGATCGCGCCGCCACGTCGATCGTGCTCAACATCGCCGAAGGCGCCGGCGAGTTCAGCCTGCCTGACAAGCAGCGCTTCTACCGGATGGCGAAGCGCTCCGAGAGGTCGTCGAGGAGAGGGCTCCCCTCGGGCCGGAACGTCTCGCGGACGAACCCGGAGCGGGGACGGCCGTCCTCGCCCGGCAGCGTCATGGAGCGGGAGTCGTCCACCAGCACCGCCACGAAGTTGCGCTGCGGCACCACCGAGGTGAGGACCAGCGAGGGGCGCAGGAGGCAGAAGCCGAGGACGCCCAGCGTGGCGACGCGCAGGCCCGCCATGACGCCCCGATCCAGAGCACCGGCCCGGCCGCGGGGGCGGGCGTAGGTGGCCACGGCCACGGCGGCCAGGAGGCCGCACCCCACGACGATCCAGAGGACCGGCCACGACGCACGGAGCGCCACGTCCCCCTGCTCGAAGAGGACCGGCCGGTACTTGAAGAGGAACTCGAAGACCTGCTCCATCGATCCTGCCTTTGACAGGTCGCTGACCTGTTCGGGATCCGCGCTCGCGCGGGGATCCCCGACGTCCATCGGGAAAGGTGGGGCTCGAAGCTACCTCACGTCACCACCACGTCCGCTCATCTATGTAGGGCACCGGCATCGCCGCCGCGGGTCCACGCCCCAGGGACACGCGCCGCGCGCCGAATGCGGAGCGTGAGCCGATCAGTGGCTCATCGCGTACACGATCATGTTGACGCCCACTTCGAAGGCGTACGTCGAGTACTCGAGGGGATAGTACGGGTCCTCGGCCCACTCCCAGGCGTCCCCAAGGTCGGTGTTGAAGTTGATGACCACCATGAGGCGCCGCTCGTCGTCGAAGATGCCCCGCACCCGGGGCGTGCATCCGGCGCACTCCCAGGTCCGGTCGTCCCACCCGAGGGCGATCCGCTCGGCGAGGCCCACCTGCGGCACCTGGCGCACCTCGGTGATGTCGTAGTAGGCGTTGAAGATGGGATGGTCCAGCGGGAGATCCTCGATCTGGCGGCCGGGGAAGACCCGCGCCATCTCCCGCTCGAAGTTGTCCCACTCGTACGTGCCCCAGAAGTCGTCGATGACCAGGAAGCCACCCGCCTCGAGGTAGGAGCGCAGTCCGAGGACCTCCTCCTCGCTCATGCGCATGCCCCCCACCTCCAGGGCGTACAGGTAGGGGAAGCGCCGGAGCTCGGGATCGGCGAGGGAGACGGCGTTCTCCCGCTCGTAGGCGTCGATGCCCACGAGGCGCTTCAGCACCACCAGGAACTGGCGGTCGGCCTTGGGATAGTCGGTCGCCCACGAGCCCCGGCGGCCCCAGCCGCCGCGCATCCCCCGGCCGTCGGAATACACGGCCCGGGTGAAGTAGAACTCGTGGTGGGCGTCGCCGCCGGGAGCGAGGAAGGCGGGAACGGAGCGCGGAGACGCTTCCGGCGGAGCGGCGGCGGGCGGGGGAGCGCCGACCCGGACCCGCATCGCGGAGGCGGGCTCCGCGTCGTCCGGGCCGGCAAGCACGGCGGGAGCCGCGGCGACGGCGCCCGCGGCGAGCGCGGCGAGGCCCAGCGCGGCGGCGATACGGGTGCCGGCGAAGGACGGCCGCATGGGATCTCCGAAGGGGTGCACCGGGGGCTGATGGATGCTACGACGGCCGAGGACGAAGGTTCCTGCCCCCGCCGCTGTTCCCGGGCGTGAATCTCCGGGCCGGCGATGCCCGTAGGTGAGGCTGGCGGGACACTCGAAAGACACCACGCGCCGAACGCGCGCGACCGAGCATAGAGGATGGAGGAGCGACCATGACCGAGGCGACCCGCGGCGTCACGATCCGCGATTTCCTGATCTTCCAGCTCAAGCTGGTGATGGACGGGCTCAAGGACCTCGTGCTGTTCAACGTGTCCATCGCGGCGGTGCTGCTGGACGTCGTCGCGGGGAGGGGGAAGCGTCCCCGCCTCTTCTATTCGGTGCTGCGGGCCAGCGAGCGCTTCGACCTGTGGCTGAACCTGAACGGCGCCGTCGCCGGGCTCGACGACACCGACGACGGCCTCTTCGGCGCCAGCGTCGCGGGTAGCGACACCATGCTGGGCAAGCTGGAGCAGATGGTGAGGGGCGGCGACGAGCCGCGGGGGTCACGCAGAGACCGGGAGCGGTCCGCGGCGAGGGATCGGGACCGGGCCGCCTGAGGCGGCACGATCAGCCCCCGGGACGCCGTGGCTCGTCGTCCCCGCCGCCGAGGAGATCGGAGATCCATCCCCCCACCCGGTCGAAGAAGCCCCGCTGGCGCCGCGGCTGCTGGGGACAGCCGCGGGCGGGCAGCGCGCCCTGGAGGAAGTACTCCTCCCGTCCGCCGCGGAAGTCGCATCCCTCGTTGAGGACGATCCCGGTCTCCGGATCGAAGCGGAGCCTGACCACGGACGGCGGCGCGACCCACGGCGCGGCGCCGGGCCGCTCATCGTCCAGCCGCGCCAGCGCGCGGCCCAGGACGGGTGCGGCCAGGGTGCCACCCGAGGCGCGGGCGACGATGCGGCGGGGCTGGTCGAAGCCGAGCCACACGGCTGCCACCATCTCGGGCGTCAACCCCACGAACCAGGCGTCCCGGCCGTCGTCGGTGGTTCCGGTCTTTCCCGCCAGCGGCCCGCGGAAGCCCCACCGGCGAGCCGCCTGGCCGGTGCCCCGGTCCACCACGTCGCGCATCATGTCGGTGACGATGAAGGCGATGCCAGGGTCCATCACCGGCTCCGTCGCCGGAGCGGTCCGCCAGAGCTCGCGCCCCGTCTCGTCCACCACCCGCGTCACCAGCCGCGGCGACGCGCGCGTGCCCAGGGTGGCGAAGACCGTGTAGGCCGAGGCCACCTGCAGGGGGCTGGCCTCGGCCGCTCCCAGCGCCACGGCCGGCCCCGTCCCCTCCGCCTGGAAGCCGGCCTCCCGGGCGGCGGCCGTGACGCGCTCGACGCCCACGTGCATGGCGGTCCGCACCGCGGGCACGTTGAGCGAGCGCACCAGCGCCTCCCTCATCGTGACCTGGCCGCGGTAGTCGCCGTCGAAGTTGGCGGGACGGTAGACGCGGCCCCCCGCGAGCTCGACCTGGTACGGGCTGTCGCTCAGCAGCGTGGCGGGATGGGCGCCGCCCTCGATGGCCGCCGCGTAGAGGAAGGGCTTGAAGGCGCTGCCGAGCTGGCGCCGGCCCAGGATGGCGCGGTCGAACGCCGAATCGTCGTAGTCGCGCCCTCCCACCAGCGCCAGGACGTCCCCCGTGGCCGCCTCGAGGATCACGGCGGCCGCCTGCAGGTGGGGGGAGCCCTCGGGCGAGGGAAGGCGGCCCGGCTCGAAGCGGGGCGCGTCGACGCGGCCGTAGGCGCCGGCCTCGATGCGCCGGAGCTGGTCCTGGAGCGCGTCCTCGACGGCGGCCTGCGCGCTCCGGTCCAGCGTGGTGTGCACGCGCAGGCGGGTGGCGTACACGTCGGGGCCCAGCCGCTCCTCCAGGACCCTCCGCACGGCCTCGATGAAGTACGGCGCGGCCTCCTCCTCCTCCCGGGGGGTGTGGGGTGGGCGGGCCGTCACGCCCAGGGAGGTCTCCCTCGCCACCGCCGCGTCTTCCGGCGCCGAGCGCCCCTGCCTCTCCATGAGGGTCAGGACCAGGTCCCTGCGGGCGCGGGCGCGCTCCGGGTGGCGCCGCGGGTGGTACGTGGCCGGACCCTTGGGCAGGGCCGCCAGGAGGGCAGCCTCGCGCAGCGTCAGCTCCGGGGGAGGTTTGTCGAAGTAGTGGCGTGACGCCGCCGCGATGCCGTGGACGCCGTCGCCGAAGTAGATGTGGTTCAGGTAGAGCTCGAGGATCTCGTCCTTCGTGAAGTGGTCCTCGATGGCCCCGGCCACGCGCATCTCGAGGAGCTTGCGGAGGGGGGAGCGCTCCCGCGCGGGCAGCCGGTCGGGAAAGACGTTGCGGGCGAGCTGCATGGTGATGGTGCTGAAGCCCTCCCTCACCCCCCCGGCCCTCACGTTCGCCCACAGCGCGCCCGGCACCCGCAGCCAGTCGACCCCACGGTGGCCGCGGAAGCGGCGGTCCTCCACCGAGACGAACGCCTCCCGCACCACCTCGGGGACCGAATCCAGCGGCACCACCACCCGGTCGACCGGACGCAGGCGCGCGAACGGCTTCCCCTCCCGGTCCAGGAGCTGGGGCGCGCCGTCCGGCTGGTAGGCCGCGAGCGTCCTGACGTCGGGGCAGCCCCGCACGCCGCAGCGCTCCCACGCCACCACGCCCAGGACGGCCAGCGTGAGGCCGGCGGCCACGGCCTGGTGCCGGCTCGGCCGGGGCAGCCGAGCGAGCCGATGTCGCAGTCCCTTCCAGGTCCGACGGTTGGCCGCCATGGGCGGGGTCCTCCCGGGGCGCTGGCCCCCCTCTGTCAGGCGATCCAGCCCCGCGGCGGGATCGGTTCGATGCGGGAGGGGGTTGACCGCCCGTGTTCTGCCCCGCCGCGGGCCGTTCAGTTCCCGTCCGGGCGGCGGTCGCACCCCCGGTGTCGGGATAGAGGTGGATGGTGAGGGGTCGCATGATGTGTGCCTCGGGCTCGCCTCCTTCGTGGGGCACCGCATCGGGATGTGGGCACGCCGGTTGCACCCCGGACCCGGGACCGCGTACCCGAATCGAGGATCCCACGCATGGCCCTGTCGCTCAGACTCACCGCGCTCGTCTTCCCCGCCGTCCTGGTGTTGGCATGCTCTCCCGGGCAGGACGGCGACGACGGAGGGCGGGCGCTGTCCGCCGGCGCCGGCTCCGATGCCATGGGAACGGGTGTCGAGGAGCTCACGGCGGCGGATGTGGAGCGGGGGCGGCACGATCCCGCATGGCGGGCGTTCGCGGAGCGCGACCGCGCGGAGCGGACGGCGGCACGGACCGGCGGGACGGCCGCCGGCGCATCGGGAGCGCCCGGCGGGGGGGAGCGCGCGGAGTCCGGGACCGGGGGCACCGCGGGCGACCCGGCCTCCGGAGAGGCGGAGGGACGCGACGGCTCGGCCCGGTCGCCGGCCGACACGGCCACCGGGGAGTCGTGGGACGACATCGGGGCCGGGTCGCTGGACGTGGACCCCGCCGCGCTCCCCCTCGAGGGTGAGGCCGAAGGGCCGTCGGTGCTGGCGGTGCAGGTCCTCCTCGACCGGGCGCGCTTCTCGCCCGGCGTCGCCGACGGCTACTGGGGCAAGAACACGGAGAAGGCGGTCTACTGGCTGCAGAGCGAGCGTGGCATGGAGGCCACGGGGGTCGTGGACCGGGCGACGCTGGACATGCTGCGCGGGGAGGCGGGATCCGACGGGGAGCTGACCACCCGGATCCGGCTCACCGATGCGCTCGTGTCGGGACCCTTCGTCTCCATCCCGGAGGGCATCTACGAGAGGGCCGAGATGGAGTGCCTGTGCTACGAGTCCCTGGGCGAGAAGCTGGCGGAGCGCTTCCACACGACCCGCGAGGTCCTGTCCGCCCTCAACCCCGGCCTGGAGCTGGACGCGCTGAGCGCGGGAGAGGAGCTGGTGGTGCCCGACCACGGGGCGCCGGCGGACTCGCTGACCGCCCGCGACGCGGGGCGGGACGGAACGCCCGTCGCGCGGATCGTCGTCTCCGACGGCGGCCACTACCTCCACGCCCTGGCGGCCGACGGAAGCATCCTCTACCACTTCCCGTCCACGCTGGGATCGGACTACGCGCCCTCACCCACGGGCGACTACGCCGTCAACAGCATCGCCCGCGATCCCACCTGGCACTACCAGCCCGAGCTCCTCACCGGGGAGGACCCGTCCCGCGACGACGCCATCATCCCCCCGGGGCCCAACAACCCGGTGGGCGTCGTGTGGATCGACCTCACGAAGCCCCACTACGGCATCCACGGGACGGCGGCCCCCTCCACCATCGGCTACGCCACCTCACACGGCTGCGTGCGCCTCACCAACTGGGACGCGGCCTTCCTCGCCGACCGACCGGGCGTGGAGTCCGGGACCCCGGTGCAGTTCAGGGACGGCAGCGGGCGGGAAGG
>JAHWKH010000143.1 GCA_019347995.1 Gemmatimonadota bacterium
CGCGAGTAGGTGAGCGCCTTCATCACATCGGCCGCCTGGGTGGCGGCGACGAAGTGGCGGGCCAGCTCGGCGGCGTGTGACCCCGGCGTGTCGCGGTACCGCTGCTCGAGGATCTCGGCGGTCCGCCCGTGGATCCGCGCCCTGCGGGAAGCGCCGAGATCGTCGTAGAGCGTGTGCTGCGTGAGGGCGTGGGAGAAGCGATAGCGGTCGACCACGCCCTCCACCTCGGTCAGCAGCGCTGCTCCGACGGCTTCGTCGATCAGGTCGAGGAGCTCGTCCTCGTCGGCGTCGGCCACGGGCTCGGTGATGCCCGGCACGATGGGCACGCCCGCCGCCGCCATCCTCCGGCGGGCCTCCGTCTTGTCGCCCATGGCCGTGATGGTGTCGGCGTCGGGGCCGACGAAGACCAGCCCGGCCTCCACCACCGCCCGGGCGAAGGGCGCACGCTCGGCGAGGAAGCCGTAGCCGGGGTGGACGGCCTCCGCCCCGGAGCGCTTCGCCGCCTCCAGGATGCGGTCCACCCGCAGATAGCTCTCGGACGAGGGGGCCGGGCCCAGGAGATGGGCCTCGTCGGCCTCGAGGACGTGGGGCGCGAGGCGGTCGGCTTCGGAATAGACCGCCACCGAGCGCACCCCCATCTCCCGGCACGCGCGGATCACGCGCAGCGCGATCTCGCCCCGGTTGGCCACGAGGAGGGTCTTGAACAAAGGTGAGCCATCCCGTCGCAAGTCGTTGTCGATCTTCGGCTTCGGACCACCATGCAGGGATGGCGCCCGAACGTGGAAGCATAGCGACGGGGACGGTGGCTCGCTACCGCCCCACCCGGCCCATCACTTCCATCGTCACGCGCTGGCGCAGGATCCGGAACGCGACCTCCTCGTCCTCGTCGTAGCTGGCCAGGATGCGGCGGACGTCCTCGGGCGTGGTGACCGCGCGGCCCCCGACGGCCAGGATGACGTCTCCGGCGCGCAGGCCGAGCGGCGAATCGTCCGCGATGTCGGGCACGAGCACGCCCTCCGGGGTCCCGAAGTACTCGCCGAGGGACGGGTTCAGCTCCACCAGCTCGGCGCCCGCCACGCAGCTCCGGTCGAAGGCCAGGCCCTCTCCGCCGTCGCCGGGGCAGCGGCCGCCGCCGAAGCTCCATGCCCGCGGCGCCTCGCCCCGGAACGCGCGCACGCGGCCCTCGGGCGTCTCGTAGCGGAAGCCGCGCAGGCCCTCGGCATCGAGGCGCAGCCCCTCCAGGTCGCCGAGCCGCTCCCGCAGGGCGTCGAGGCGCAGCTCCTCCGCCTCGCCGAGCCGCTCCCGGAGGGCGTCCATGCGCGGGCCGTGGAGACGGAGACGCTCGCCCAGCGACCCCATCTCCTTCCGGAGCCGCTCCATGCGCTCCCAGCCCGGGTTCTCGTCCGGGGTGATGGTGGCGGTGCGGCGCTCGCCGTCCCGGAGGTAGGCGATCTCCACCGGCTCGCCGGGCTCCATGTCGCCCAGGATCTCGAGGAGCCGAGGCACGGCCGGATCGCCACGCACGGTCATCTCCCCCTCCCGCTCCCGCTCCACCGGCTCGGAGAGCGCCTGACCGTCCAGCGCGACGATCACGTCGCCGGCTCTCAGGCCCGCCCGCTCCGCGGCGCCTCCGGCCATGACCTCCTCGATGGGGGCGCCCGGCTGGCCGCGCCCGGGCGAGCCCAGCGTGACGCCGAGCCGGGCCCGGCGGGGAGCCGCCATGGACCACGCCATCGCCTCCGGCGGATGCGGGGGGAGGGGGGCCAGGCCGGGGAGGGGCGGCCCCGCCCAGTGGCAGCGGCACCCCTCGATCTCGTTGCCGTCCGCGTCCACGCAGCGGCAGGTGCGCTCGGGCTCCTCCTGGGCGGCCGCGGGCGGGGTCGCGACGGACACCACCGCCAGGATGGCGAGCAGGGCGACGACGCGGGGGCGGCGGCGGGGGGTGGTGGGGGCCCGTTCCAGGGCGACCCGGCGGGATCCAGCGGTCATGCGTTCCTCCACGGGTGCTGCGCGGTAACCTCCGCGCGGTCTCCTCCGATGCTCAGCCGTGGGATGCGGGGGAGACGCCTCTCCGTTGCCCGGGAGCGGCGGGGACCGCGTCAGGCCGCGGGCCGGTCCAGGTTGTAGGTACGGGTCCCGACGCGCACCACGATCCGGGACGGATCGTGCCCCGCGGCTTCCATCACCGGGCGCAGGAGCGCACCCACGGTGCGCGCGGTGTGGATCCTGGGCTGCTCCGCGTCGGCCAGGTGTGCGGTGCCCTGGGAGTGGAGCACGCCGTTGATGAGCCCGATGGCCCGGTGCTCGGCGGCGCGGCCGCTGCGCGACTGGAGGCGTGCCCACCCCACTTCGGTCTCGACCTCCATGCGGGAGAGGGCCGGCTCCACGGAGTGGACCTCCATGCCCGGCAGCGACACCTCGAGGGTGCCGTCCTCGTGCAGCACGATGTCGGACGCCCGCAGGCGCTTCAGGTCGACGCCGTAGGAGATCCGGCCCGGCACCCGCACCCGCGCGGAGGTCGTGCCCAGGCTCACGTCGAGCAGCCCCGGGAGGAAGGTCTTCGTGTCGTCTACCCGGGTCTCGGCCATCACGTCGAGGCGCCCGGTGACCAGGAACGACGCCCGGGCCTCGCGCTGGATGGCGGCGTACACGCGGTCCCGCACCTGGCTCTCGGTGAGGCGGATGTCGGGAACGGCGTCGCGGAGCGCTCCGGCGGCCCAGCGGGTGCCGAACGCCAGCACGGCGGCGCTGACCGCCATGACCGCGAGGATCGTCGCGACGATGGCGGCTCGGGAGCGGGCGGGGCGGCTTTCGGGGGCCATGGCGCTTGGGGTCCGGGTTCGGAAGAGACGCTGTGCAAGAGATACACCGCAGACGGCGTCACGAACCACGAGGGCCCCGGGGCGGGGTGGCGGCCCCTTCCTCCCTACAGGGGAATGTTGCCGTGCTTCCGCTGCGGATTGGCGTCGCGCTTGTTGCGCAGCATGTCGAGGGCGCTCACGAGCCGCGGGCGCGTCTCCCGGGGGTCGATGACATCGTCGAGGTAGCCCCTCGCCGCCGCCTCGTAGGGATGGGCGAACTGCTCCCGGTACTCCTCGATGCGCGCCGCCGCGGCGGCCTCGGGATCGTCGGCCTTGGCCAGCTCCTTCCGGAACAGGACCTCGACGGCCCCTTTGGGTCCCATCACCGCGATCTCGGCGGTGGGCCACGCCAGGTTCACGTCGCCCCGGATGTGCTTGGAGTTCATGACGTCGTACGCGCCGCCGTAGGCCTTGCGGGTGATGAGCGTGACCTTGGGCACGGTGGCCTCGCTGAACGCGTACAGGAGCTTGGCGCCGTGGCGGATGATGCCACCGTGCTCCTGCGCGACCCCCGGGAGGAAGCCGGGGACGTCCTCGAATACCACCAGTGGGATGTTGAAGGAATCGCAGAAGCGGACGAAGCGGGCGCCCTTGTCGGCGCTGTCGATATCGAGGACCCCCGCCAGGACCGCCGGCTGGTTGGCCACGACCCCGACGCTCCGCCCGCCCATGTGGGCGAATCCCACCACGATGTTGCGGGCGTAATCGGCGTGCACCTCGTAGAAGTCTCCGTCGTCGACCACCCGCCCGATGACGTCGTGGATATCGTAGGGCTTCGACGGCTCGTCGGGCACGATGTCGAGCAGCGCCTCGTCCTGACGGTCGAACGGGTCCTCGCACTCACGCAGCGGCGGGTCCTCCCTGTTGTTCTGGGGGATGAAGTCGAAGAGCTTGCGGATGGACTGGAGCGTCTCGATCTCGGAGTCGTGGGCGAAGTGGGCCACGCCCGAGGTGGACGCGTGGACGTCGGCGCCGCCCAGTCCCTCCATGTCGATGTCCTCGTGGGTCACCGTCTTCACCACGTGGGGGCCGGTGACGAACATGTAGCTGGTGCCCCGCACCATGTAGATGAAGTCGGTGATGGCCGGGGAGTAGACGGCGCCGCCGGCGCACGGGCCGAGCACGGCGCTGATCTGCGGCACCACACCGGAGGCCAGGGTGTTGCGGAGGAAGATGTCGGCGTAGCCGCCGAGGCTGACCACGCCCTCCTGGATCCGTGCGCCGCCGCTGTCGTTCAATCCTATGACCGGTGCGCCGTTGGTCATGGCGAGGTCCATCACCTTCACGATCTTCTCCGCGTGGGTCTCCGAGAGCGACCCCCCGAACACGGTGAAGTCCTGGCTGAAGACGTAAACCAGCCGACCCTGTACGGTGCCGTAGCCGGTCACCACGCCATCGCCCAGATACTTCCTCTTCTCGAGGCCGAACCCGGTGGTGCGGTGGGTCACGAAGCGGTCCAGCTCGACGAAGCTGCCGTCGTCCAGGAGCAGGTCCAGCCGCTCGCGGGCCGACAGCTTCCCCCGCTCGTGCTGCGCCTCCAGCCGTTTCTCGCCACCGCCCTGCTCCGACTCCCGCCGCAGCTCGTCGAGCTGCTTCAACTTCTCACGCATGCTCATTGCCCCACCCCCGCGGGGTGGTCGAGCATGCGCGGTGCGGGCGCCAGCTCGCCGTCCCGGATGACCACCAGGTAGGGCGTCCGTACGACCCGGCTCGCCCGCACTGAGAGCAGACCGGTGGCACCGGGAATGCCGGCCAGGAGATGGAACCGGCGGGCGAACGCGTCCGGACTCGACAGCCGGTTCGGCAGCGCCTGCATGACCAGGTGCGCCGCGTCGTAGCCCAGCGCGGGAAGCTGGTTCTCGAGCGACCGCTGATACCGCGCCTCGTACGCTTCCACGAAGGCCGGGTCAGCGCCCGCGCTCGACCGCTCCGGCGGGAACCGGGATGCGGCAATCACCCCCTCGATGTCGCGGTTCGGCACCAACCGCCGGACCTCCGCGCTGGCCCACGCTTCGTCCCCGATCACCTGCACGCCCACGGCATCCAGGCCGTAGAAGTCGATCTGCGGCGCGATCTGCTGGACGTCTCGCGGGGGGGCGGGCACGAAGAGCGCGAACGGCCGCGGCCTCGGGCCCGGGGCGCCCTCCCACGACTCCACCGGCTCGCCCGCTACGCCTTCGGCCCCGGCGGGCGCCATGGCCTGCTCGATTCGCCGCATGTGGCTGCCGAAGGTCGTGGTTCCGGAGTCGTAGGGCACCATCGCCCGGATCTCACCGCCCCGCGCCTCGTATTCCGCGGCGAACGCCCGCGCCTTCTGCTCGAACTCCTCCATCCGCGGATACAGCACCGCCGCCCGCCGGAGCCCCACCTCCGCCGTGTACCGACCCAGCTCCTGGGCGCCCCGCGGGTCGCTCGAGTTCACCGAGTACGCCTCCGGCCAACGAGGGGCCACCGTCGATGTGGGGCTGATGAGCACCAGTCGCTGGTTCGCGCGCGCCCCCGCCGCCGCCGAGATCTGCTCCGGGAGCATCGGCCCGACGATCGCCACCGCGCCGCGCCGCTCCAGCTCACGGACCGCCGCCCCGAGTCTCGCGCCACCCGCGTCATCCGCCACCACCAGCTCGATCCGCCGATTCTGCAGCCGCTCGGCCTCCGCCACCAGCGCCTTGGCCTCGGTCCGCAGCGCCCGCAGCCGGCCGTCGAAGCCCTCGATGCGATCCCGCGCGGCGGCCACGTCCCCACCGGCCTCCCGCACCGCCAGCAGATCCAGCGTGGCCTGCCTGCGCAGCCCGTGGAGCTCCTCCTGCTGGGCCTCCAGCGCGCGGTAGGCCCCGGCCACGCCACTGGCCTCCACCTGGGCCACCTCGGCGGCGTTGAACACCAGCGGCGGCCGCTCGAAGTGGTAGAAGACGAAGAGGAGCACGCCGATGCTCAGGATGAAGAACTGCATCGGCACCTTCAGGAACGCGTTGAAGATGAGCGAGAGGCGGCTCTGGGTGAGCGAGCTGGCGGTGAGGTAGCGCTGCACCTGGCTCTGGTCGGTGCCGAAGTAGGCGAGCGCCAGGAAGAAGCCGCCGATCATGCCCGACCAGATCGTGTAGGTGTTGCTGGGGTCCCAGGAGAGGTCGATGCTGCTCCACATCTCCTGGATGCCGCCGATGTAGACCACGTCGCCCACGCCCACGCCGGCGGGGAGCTCGGCGAAGAGGATCGCGACGGCGGCGGCGATGCCGGCGAACATCATCAGCATCTGCACCACGTCGGTCCAGATCACCGCCGTGATCCCGCCCATGGTGGTGTAGGCGATGGTCACGGCGCCCATGATGAGGATCGTCACCACCTCGTCCCAGCCGAAGATGACCGAGAGCACGATGGCCGGGGCGTAGAGCACCAGCCCGGCGGCCAGCCCCCTGGAGATCAGGAAGAGGAACGCGGTGAGGGACCGGGTCTTGGCGTCGAAGCGCGTCTCCAGGTACTCGTACGCCGTGTAGACCTTCGCCCGGTAGAAGAACGGCACGAAGAGGACGCACAGCAGCACCATCACCAGCGGCTGGGGCAGGTAGACCTGGATGAACTCCATCCCGTCGTCGAACGCCTGTCCCGTCGTGCCGATGAACGTGATGGCGCTGGCCTGCGTGGCCATGACCGAGAGGCCGATGGCGCCCGAGATCGATATCGGCAAGGCCCGGCCGGCCGAGGAGCACCACGAGCGCATCGTCGCCGAACAGATGGCGCGCGAGAAGGCGGCCTGAGGCCGGCCCGCTGGGGTCGCTCGACGGCACGCCCGCCGCTGTTCTCGTCGCTGGCCTAGGCCCGCTGCGCCTGCCTGTTCCCGTTCTGATCTGTCATGCTTCATGTCTGAAG
>JAHWKH010000144.1 GCA_019347995.1 Gemmatimonadota bacterium
CCAGGCGTCGCCGCCCAGGGACCCTCCGGGCTGGATGTAGCCGTAGCCGGTCTCGGGCCGGTCCGGCTCCACGCCGAGGGTGACCAGCACGCCCTCACGGCGGGCCAGGTCCGCCGCCGAGCGCACCAGGTCCACGAAGCGGTCGACGGGCCGGATCACGTGGTCGGCGTGGAGGGACACCAGCACGGCGTCGGGATCCTCCCGGTGGAGCCGGGCCGCGGCCCACGCCAGGGCCGGCCCGGTGCCACGCGGAGCGGGCTCCGTCATCCACGTGGGCGAGGGAAGGGGGGGGAGGACGGAGCGCATGGCGTCGACGAGGTCGGCCCGCGCCAGCACGCGGATGCGCGCATCGTCGGTGAGGGCTCGCGCCCGATCCACGGTGTCGGCGATGAGGGGGGCGTCGCTGCCCAGGGGAAGGAGCTGCTTGGGGCGCGCCGGCGTGCTGGCCGGCCAGAACCTGGATCCGACGCCTCCGGCCAGGATGGTCGCCCAGAGGTGGCGGTCAGTCCCGCTCGAGGATCTCGTCGATCCGGGCAAGGAGCTTCTTGGGGCTGAAGGGCTTGGTGACGAAGTCGTCGGCGCCCAGGTTGAACGCCTCGTCGCGGTCGGCGTCCTGGCCCTTCGCCGTCAGGATCACCAC
Source organism: Gemmatimonadota bacterium (assembly GCA_019347995.1). The sequence goes on from JAHWKH010000144.1 coordinate 641, forward strand.
GGGCACGGATTGCCTGTGGTCCAGCTCCCTGAGCCGGTCCAGGACCTCGAGCCCGGTCGCCCCCGGCATCATGATGTCCAGCAGGACCAGGTCGTACGCGTCCTGGCCCTCCAGGAGCTCCAGCGCAGCGGGTCCGTCCGCCACCGAGTCCACCTGGAACGAGGCGGCCTCCAGCAGTGTGACCAGGATCCGCCGGATGTGTGGCTCGTCGTCCGCCACGAGGATCCGTCCTCGAGGCGATCGGTCCGTCGCCGGTAGTGCCATGCGGCCACGCTCCTTCCGGACCTGGATTCGGGGCGCGGGAACCTACCGGCGGAGGGGGGTAAAGTCAAGGAACAAGCGGGACTTACGGGGTTGACTCCGTGCGTCCTTCGCGGGTACTGTTCCCGACCCTCCCGGGCCGATGATCCCCTGTCCCGAAATGGTCTGAATGTGGTTCTCTGAAGATGCCCCTCGTCGATCCCTCCGTAGCACACGGCGTGCCGGGATGGCCATCGCGCTGCCTCTGCTGCTCCTCGGCATGCTCGCGTGCGGCGACGATCCGTTCGAGGTGCGCTGGACGGCGCAGCCGGATACGGTGCTCCTCTACTCCCTCGCCCGCCCGGAGCTGAACCTGCCGGCCGGGTTCAATTTCGCCCCGGATCGCCGACATTCCATCGTGGTCGAGGCGCCCGGCAGCACGGGCCTATGGGACGTGGCCGTGGACACGCGCGACGGGCAGCTGGCCTTCGTCCTTCCGGGGACCTTCGGGATCCCCTCCCGCGCCCGCATGACGTCCCTGGGTGGCGGGCTGGAGTTCGAGGAGGTGGCCGAAGCGCCCCGGGACACGGCGGCCTACCACGCGAGCGAGCCCCTCCCGGTGAACGAGGGCTCGATCTACGTCGTGCAGACGGACGCGCGGACGGGCAGCTTCCGGCGCTCGTGCGTCTACTACGCCAAGATCGAGCCTCTCGAGGCCGACGTGGCGGCGGGCACGCTCCGTTTCGTGTACGACGCCAGCCCGGTCTGCAACGACCGGCGGCTCGTGCCGCCCGACAGGGACTAGCTGCCCCTCGATGCTCGACATCCGAGCCCTCCGGGCCGAGCCGGAGGCGGTGAAGCGCGCCCTGGCGCGACGGGGGCGGGACTTCGCAGCGGTGGTGGACGAGATCCTGGCCGTGGACGAGGAGCGGCGGGCCGCCATCGCCGAGGCCGACGACCTCAAGGCCACCCGCAACGAGGTGTCGAAGGCCATCGGCGAGCGGAAGCGGGCCGGTGAGGACGCCGCGGAGATGATCGAGCGCATGCGCCAGGTGGGCGAGCGCATCGACGCGCTCGACGCCGCGGTGGGCCGGGCCGACGCGCGCATCGCCGAGCTGCTGCTGGACACGCCGAACCTGCCCCTGGACGGGCTGCCCGACGGGGGCGAGGAGGCGAACCGGGTCGAGAAGACGTGGGGCGAGCCGGCGGACTTCCCGTTTCGGCCCCGGCCACACTGGGAGCTGGGCGAGGCCCTGGGCATCCTGGACCTGGAGCGCGGCGCCCGCGTGGCCGGCTCGGGATTTCCGGTGCTGCGCGGGGCCGGTGCCAGGCTCCAGCGCGGCCTCATCAACTGGTTCCTCGACGTGCACACCGGCGAGCACGGCTACGAGGAATTGCGCGTTCCCTACCTGGTGAGCACCGAGTCCCTCACCGGCACCTGGCAGCTCCCCAAGTTCAGTGACGAGTCGTACCGGGTCGAGCGCGACGACCTCTGTCTCATCCCCACCGCGGAGGTGCCCGTGACGAACCTCCACAGGGGCGAGCTGCTCATGGGCGACGCGCTGCCGCTCAAGTACACGGCGTACTCGCCCTGCTTCCGTCGCGAGGCGGGCGCCGCGGGCAAGGACACGCGCGGGCTTCTGCGGGTGCATCAGTTCGACAAGGTGGAGCTGGTACGCTACGAGCGGCCGGAGCGGAGCCGCGATGCGCTGGAGGAGCTCACGCGTCACGCCGAGACGCTCCTCGAGCGCCTGGGCCTCCACCACCGCAGGGTGACGCTGGCCGCCGGCGACGTGGGCTTCACGTCTGCCATGACCTACGACCTGGAGATCTGGGCGCCGGGGGTGGGGAGCTGGCTCGAGGTGTCGAGCTGCTCCACGTTCACCGACTACCAGGCGCGCCGCGCGGATCTGCGCTTCCGGCCCGCCCCGGGCGAGAAGCCCGAGCACCTGCACACCCTGAACGGATCCGGACTCGCGCTGCCCCGGCTGATGGCCGCCCTCCTGGAGACGTACCAGGAGGAGGACGGCTCCGTGTCGCTGCCCGAGGTGCTCCACGGACCCGTGGGGCTGACCCGTCTGGAGCCGGCCGGCGCCTGAGGCCCCGATGGCGCCCGAAGCCCGGAGACCGGGCGCTCGCGCGTCCGACCGCGCCCCCACGGGAGGAACGGGATGATCCGCATCAAGTGGCCCGTCGCCCTGGCCACGCTGTTCGTTCTGCTCCTGGGTTGGTACCTCCTCTACACCCAGCAGATCGTCCAGGCGCTGCGCACGGACGCCGAGACCCTCACGCAGATCTTCGCCGAGGTCCAGGAGGGGCTCACCAGCACCGATCCCGCGGCCGAGGTGGAGGCGCTCGTGCGGCTGCAGCGCATCATCATCGAATCGGGCGTTCCCCTGGTGCAGACGGGCCCCGGCGACACGGTCCTGGCCGTCACGAATCTCCCCTTCGAAGCCGATCTGGACACGCCCGAGGGACAGGCGAGGGTCCGGGCGTACGTGCGGCGCCTCGACGCGCGCCATCCGCCCGTGGGCGACCCCGACCTGATGCACCTGCACTACGGCGACACGCCCGAGGTACGCCGCCTGCGCTGGATCCCGTGGCTCCAGGCCGGAGGCCTCTTCCTCACCGTGCTGGTGGGCTTCACCATCATCCGCTACCAGCGGCGTGTCGAGGGGGAGCGGGCGTGGACTTCCATGGCCCGGGAGCTGGCGCACCAGCTGGGCACGCCCATCAGCTCCCTGCAGGGATGGCTGGAGCTGCTGCGCCTTCCTCGGGAGGAGAGGCCCGGAAGCCTGCGCGAGGGGGAGGTGGCCGCCGCCATCGAGGAGGACCTGGTGCGCCTCGAGCGGATCAGCCACCGCTTCGAGCTGATCGGGCGCGACCCGGAGCTCCAGCGGCTGTCCCTGGGCCGGGTCGTGCAGGACCTGGAGCGCTACCTCCAGACGCGGCTGCCCCGGCTGGGACGCGGGGTGGAGCTGCGCATCGACGTGCCCGACGACCTGCCTCCCGTGCGGGCCAACGAGGTGCTCCTGGTCTGGGCGCTGGAGAACGTGGTGAAGAACGCCCTGGACGCCCTGGCCGGGCGCGGGGGCCGCATCACCGTGAGCGCCAGGGAGCTCCTGGACCCGGACTACGTCGCCCTGCGGGTCGAGGACGACGGCCCCGGGGTGAGCGTCGACATCCGGGACACGATCTTCGAGCCGGGCGTGACCTCCAAATCCGGGGGGTGGGGCGTCGGGCTCGCGCTCTCACGCCGCATCGTGGAGGGTGTCCACGGAGGCCGCATCGAGCTCTTGGACACCCGGGAGGGAGGCGCGACATTCGAGATCCGCCTCCCCGCCGACCGCCCCTGATCGCCGGCGGGGCCGGCGTCCGCCCCCCACCTCCCGCCCCGAGCCCGCGAGCGCAGTGACGAAGGAGAGCACCGCCATCCAGACGTCCCCCGACCTCCTCGAGACCCTCAACCCCGAGCAGCGCGACGCCGTCGAGCACTTCGAGGGCCCCATCCTCGTGCTCGCGGGCGCCGGATCCGGCAAGACCCGGGTCCTCACGACCCGCGTGGTCCAGCTGATCCGCGAGCACGGCGTCGCGCCCGACCGCATCCTCGCCGTGACCTTCACAAACAAGGCGGCCGGCGAGATGCGCGAGCGCGTCCGCTCCATGCTGGGAGCGGAGCCGTCGGGACTCTGGATGGGGACCTTCCACGCCATCGGGGCGCGCCTCATGCGGCGCCACGCCGAACGGTTGGGCTGGACCCGCAGCTTCACGATCCTGGACGCCGAACAGACCCTGCGGCTCATCAAGCGCGTCCAGCAGGACGTCGGGGTCGATCCCAGGAAGTGGTCGCCCAAGGCCGTGCGCGCCCACATCAGCGGGGCGAAGAACCAGCTGGTCGGACCGGAGGCCTACCGGGAGGAGCACGCGCAGGCGTTCGACCTGTTCGCTCGCAACGTGGCCAAGGTCTACCCCGCCTACCAGGAGGCGCTGAAGGCCCAGAACGCGCTGGATTTCGACGAGCTGCTGGTGAAGCCGGTGGAGCTCTTCCTGGGGCATCCCGACGTGGCCGAGCGCTACCGGCGCCGCTTCGCCTTCGTCCTGGTGGACGAGTACCAGGACACCAACCACGCCCAGTTCCGATTCCTGGAGCTGTTGGCCCGGGAGCACGGCAACCTCATGGTGGTGGGCGACGACGACCAGTCGATCTACGGATGGAGGGGCGCCGACATCGCCAACATCCTCGATTTCGAGCGCACCTTCCCCGGAGCCCGCACCGTGCGGCTGGAGCGCAACTACCGCTCCACGTCGAAGATCCTCGACGCCGCCAACGCGGTGATCTCCGAGAACACGCGGCGCAAGGGAAAGACGCTGCGCACCGACCGCGACGGTGGCGAGGCGCTGACGCTGCTCGAGGCCTTCGACGAGACCGACGAGGCGCGCTGGATCGTCGACGAGGTCCGGGCCCGCTACGAGGAGGGGCCGGGGCTGCACAACTACCGCGACTTCGCCGTCCTCTACCGGACCAACGCCCAGTCCCGGGCCCTGGAGGACGCCTTCCGGCGTGCCGGCGTGCCCTACCAGATCGTGGGCGGCGTGCGCTTCTACGAGCGGCGCGAGATCCAGGACGTCCTGGCGTACCTGCGCCTCATCTCCAACCCCCTCGATGTGACGGCCTTCGAGCGCGTGGTGAACTATCCGCGCCGGGGCGTGGGCGACGCCAGCGTCGAGCGCCTGGCCGACTTCGCTCGCGAGCGCGGCCTCACGCTCCTCGAGGCGGCGCAGGTCGCGGACGAGGCGGAGGACGTGCCCGCCGTGGGGAGGCGGGGCCTGCGCCGCTTCGCCGACCTGGTGCAGCGCTTCAGCGCGCGGGCGGCCTCGGCCAATCCGGGCGAGCTGCTCGAGGAGCTCGTCGAGGAGCTCGATCTCCTCAGGGAGCTGCGCGACGAGGGCCCCGACGGCGAGGACCGGGCCGAGAACGTCGAGGAGCTCATCGCGGGCGCCATGGACTTCGACGCCGAGCTCGTCGTCGAGCAGGGGGAGGAGGGTGAGATGGATGGCTTCACCGAGCTCGACCTCTTCCTGCAGCAGGTGGCGCTGGTGGCCGACATCGACCGCCACGATCCCGACGCCGACACCGTCACGTTGATGACGCTCCACAACGCCAAGGGGCTCGAGTTCCCCATGGTCTTCATCGCCGGGCTCGAGGACGGGCTCTTCCCGCTGAGCCGGGCCTACGACGAGCCGTCGGAGATGGAGGAGGAGCGTCGGCTCTTCTACGTCGGGATCACGCGGGCCGAGGACAAGCTCTACCTGTGCCACGCGCGCCAACGACGCCGGGCCGGCGATTTCATGTACGGCCGCCTGTCACCCTTCGCCGAGGCGATTCCCGAGGGGCTGCTGGAGAAGAAGACGACGCCCGGCCTCCAGCGCACCGCGGCCAGCACGCCGCACCGGCGCAGGGACGAGGCGCCACGCTCCTACACGTACGAGCCCGACTACGAGGCGGTGGACCAGGACGCGCCGCGCCTGGTGAAGGGCGAGCGGGTGCGCCACGCGACGTTCGGCTCCGGGTCGGTGGTGGAGATCAGCGGGTTCGGCAAGGATACCAAGGTCGTCGTGGACTTCGACGACGCCGGCCGCAAGAAGCTGTTGATCCGCTACGCGAACCTGGAAAAGGACTGGGACTTCTAGAAGGGCGCCGACGGAAGCGAACGGCCCGCGCCCGGGAGCCCGGGACCCGACGGACGCGCGCCCCGCGCGGACCGGGGGTCAGCCCTCCGGGGCAGGCGTCAGACGGGGCGGGACGCGCGCGCCCGTGACCTTCTC
>JAHWKH010000145.1 GCA_019347995.1 Gemmatimonadota bacterium
CGGCGAGGACGGCCCGACCCATCAGCCGATCGAGCACCTCGCCGCGCTCCGCGCCATCCCCGGCCTGGACGTCGTCCGGCCGGCCGACGCCAACGAGGTCGCCGTCGCGTGGCGGACGATCCTGGAACACAACGACCGGCCCGCCGGGATCATCCTGTCCCGGCAGAACCTCCCGGTCTTCGACCGCGCGGAGGTCGCGTCGGCCGAGGGCGTCGCCCGTGGCGGCTACGTCCTCGCCGAGGCCTCGACCGGTACCCCGCAGGTGATCCTGATGGGCACCGGATCGGTGCGATGGCTGGCGGGGACCGTGATCGTGGGCTTCGCTCTTCTGCACCTGGGTGGGCTCAGGGTGGGCACCGTGTTCCAGAACGTGACCACGCTGATCAAGGTGCTCATCATCTTCGGGATCGCCGCGGCGGGGATCCTGGCCGGGGACGGCGGCGCCGCCGGTGAGACGGCGGGGGCCGTGGCGGAGGCGGGCGCGGGGGGCGCGCCGGGGCTGCTGGCGTTCGCCCTCTCCTACCAGGCCGTGGCCTTCGCGTACTACGGTTGGGAAGACGCGGCGAAGATGGCCGAGGAGACCCGCGACCCCGGCCGTGCGCTGCCCCGGATCCTCCTGGGAGGCGCCGCGGCGGTCGCCGTCCTGTACCTCCTCATGAACCTGGCCTTCATGAGCGCCCTCTCGCCGGCCGAGATGGCGGGCTCGGAGCTGGTGGCCCAGGACGCCACCGCGGCCGTCTTCGGCGGTGCGGCCGGCACCGTCGTGCTGATCGCCAGCGTGCTCATCCTCGTCAGCAGCACCAACGTGAACTTCATGGGGCTGCCCCGGGTGGCGTTCGGGCTCGCTCGCAACGGCCTCGCCCCCAGGAAGTTCCTGGAGGTGAACGCGCGCGGCACGCCGGTCCCCGCGCTGCTGTTCATCTCCGCGATCATCCTCGTCCTGGCCCTCACCGGCGCGTTCGAGTTCCTGATCCGCTTCATGATGCTGGTGGCCATCACCGTCGATACGATGGTCCTGTCCGCCCTCTTCCGCCTCCGGCGCACCCGCCCCGACCTGGAGCGGCCGTTCCGGATGCCGGGCTACCCCTGGCTGCCGGCGCTCACGCTGGTCCTGTACGTGCTGCTGCTGGTGATCATCGTGGCGACGCAGCCCGGGCTGGCCGTCGGGGCCGGGAGCATGATCGCGGCGCTGGCGGTCGCGGGAGTGATCACCGCGCGGCGCGGCCGTGGGATGGACGCGCCGCCCGCGGTGTCATGAGGCCAGATCCCCCGACGGGGATCCGGAGCTAGGGATCTTGGCCGCATCTCCCGTGGACCCGGATTTCGCCCGCGAAGTCCTTGCCGACCTCTATGGCTACCGCCGCAAGCGCGCCTGGATCGCGTGGCTCCTCTGGCTGCTCCTCGGGTGGACCGGCGGGCACCGCTTCTATCTCGAGCGGCACGGTACCGCCCTGCTCATGATGTTCACTGGCGGCGGCATGCTCGTCTGGTGGGTTGTCGACGCCGTGCGGGTCATGCCCCTCCTGCGCCGCCACAACGAAGAGCAGGCGCGCCGCCAGCGGGCCGGCGAGCCGCCGATCGAGCTGGACTTCATGCCTCCCCTGGACCCGGCGAGGCTGGCGGAGCGTCCCCCGTGGATGGAGGGTTGGCTCCGGCGGAGTCGGAGGCGGCGGCGCCTGCGCCTGGCCGGAGACGTCACGGTCCTCCTCTTCTGCGGCTGGACGCTCGGGATGCTTGGAACGACTGCCGGTGCCGGAGAGGCGGTGGCGGCGGTTCTCCTTCTGTCGATGGTGGCGGCCATGGGTGCCGGTCCGGCGTGGACCCACGAGGCTCCCGTCGTCCGCAGCCTCGTACGCTGGAGCCATCGCCTGCGGCTCTTCCACTACTTCAACGAGCCCGGAAGCCCGGCGGCGCTGCTCGTGCGATCGTTCACCGGCGCGCTCCTGGCGCCCTTCCGGAAGAAGGCTCTGGCCGAGGTGCGGCTCTATCTCTCGCTCGGCCTCGCGTTCACGCTGGCGTTCCTGGTGCTGGACGTCCTGGAGGTGGCGGGGCGGATGGCGGTGGCGGGCGCCCGCGTCGATCCGACCGAGCTCGTCTTCCTCTGGTTCGAGGAGGCGGCCATGACGTTCGTGGCGACCTACGCCTTCGCGGCCCCCGTGGGAGCGATTCTCAACGTCCACCTGCTCACCCGGGACACGCACACGGTCCCGCGCCTGCTGAGCGCGCTCACGGTGCTGGCCGTCCTCGCGGGTGTACTCGGACCCGGGTGGGGTGCCTAGCCCCTTCCGCCCTCCGACACCGCCGCCTGCCCGGCGTCCTTCACCCAGCGGTCGTACCACTGCAGGTAGCGCTGCAGGCGGTCCTTCTGGTAGGACGGCACGCGCAGCCCGTGACTCTGGCCGGGGTAGACCACGAGCTGCGTGGGGACGCCGCGGCGGCGCAGCGCCTGGTAGAGCTGCTCCGAGTTCTGGATGGGCACGTTCCAGTCGTCCTCCCCGCCCATGATGAGCGTCGGCGTGGTCACCTCGCCGACCTTCATGAACGGCGAGATGCGCAGCCAGGGCTCGATGTCCTCCCACGGCAGCCCCAGCTCCTTCTCCCACTGGAGCTGGTAGTGGTCGTGGCCGTAGTTGGCCGGGTAGAAGACCTCGCTGGCGCCGGTGATGGCGGCCTCGTAACGGTCGGTCTGCGTGATGACGTAGTTGGTGAGGATGCCGCCGTAGGACCAGCCGCCCACGCCCAGCCGGTCCGGATCGGCCCAGCCCTGCGCCACCGCGAAGTCCACGCCGGCGTCCACGTCCTGGAAGTCCTTGTTGCCCCAGTCGGCCCAGATGGCGTGGCTGAAGTCCTGTCCGTAGCCCGAGGAGCCGCGGGGGTTCGCCTGCACCACGAGGTAGCCGTTCGCCGCGAACAGCTGCGGCTCGAAGCTGAAGCCGTGGTCGAACTGCGACACCGGGCCGCCGTGGATGCGCAGCAGGGTGGGGTAGCGGCGCCCCTCCTCGTACCCGGGCGGGAAGGTGATGAAGCCTTCGATCTCGGTGCCGTCGGCGCTGGGGAAGGTGACGTTCCTCACCTCGCCCAGGCGCAGCGATCCCAGCAGCGAGTCGTTCACGTGCGTGATCCGGCGCAGTCCGCCCTCATCCAGCGCGTGCACCTCAGCGGGCCGCTGGAGCCGGTCCACGAGCGCCACGACCTGGCCGCCGGGCCCGATGTCGTAGTCCCCCACGCTGAGGGGGCCCGAGACGGGCCGTGAGAGGCGGCCGTCGGCGGCATCGAAGCGCGCCAGGTGCCGCTCCCCCGAATCCTCGAGCTCGGTCCAGATCGACGCTCCGTCGAGGCTCCAGCGGGGGCTGGAGACGTTGCGGTCGAGGTCGCGGCTGACGACCCTCCCGCCGGACCCGTCGGCCTCCACCACCGCGAGGTGCGACGTGGCGTACCAGATGAGGTCGGGCTCCAGCGTCGTCACGTACGCCAGGCGGCGGCCGTCGGGGCTCCACGCGGGGCTGCGGTCGGCGCCGGGGTTCGACGTCACCCGCCGCGGCTCCGTCACCGGCTCCGCGGCGCCGGCGTCGACGATCCAGATGTCGGAATTCGAGTTGGCGTCGGGGTCCTCGGTGCGGTTGGACACGAACGCGATGCGGCGCCCGTCGGGGCTCCACGCCGGACTCCCCTCGTCCCAGCGGCCGGCGGTGAGCTGGCGGAGCTCCCGGGTCTCCACGTCGAGCACCCAGAGATGGGTGCGGCGATCCCCGGTGAGGTAGCCGGCCCCGTCGCGCTTGAACTGGAGCCGGTCGATCACCCACGGGTTCTGCGGCGCATTTTCCTTCTCACCGGCGCTGTCCGGCTCCGGATCACGGATCAGCAGGGCCAGCCGGGTCCCGTCGGGCGACCATGCGTAGCCGCTCACGCCCTGCTCGACGTCGGTCAGCGGCCGGGCCTCGCCCCCGCGGCGGTCCAGCGCCCACACCTGCGTCTCGGCGTCCTCGCCCCGGGACGCGAGGAAGGAGAGCCAGCGCCCGTCGGGGCTCCAGCGCGCGTCCGACGCCGAACCCTCCTCCCGCGTCATGGGGACGGGCTCGCCCCCCTCGAACGGCACCATCCACACGCGCGTGGTGCCGCGCTCGTCCTCCAGGCTCGTGGTGGAGACGGTGTAGGCGACCCATGCCCCGTCCGGGCTCACCCGCGGCGAGCCCACCCGCTGCAGGCGGAACAGGTCGTCGATCTCCAGGAGACGGGTCTCCTGGGCGGACGTGGGGCCGGGAAGGACGCCGGACGAGGCGGCGACCACGGCGAGGAGCCCCGCGAGGCGGACTCCGCCGGCCGCCAGACGGAAGGCCCCGCGGCGAGCGCGGCCACGCGCGACGTGGAGCGTCGGATCGCGCGGGACGCGATCGGAGAGGGCGCGCGGGACGCGATCGGAAAAGAGGCGCATGGTCGGCCGGTGCGTCGAGGGAAACGGAGGGGACGCGCGAATATAGGCGCCGCGGCGCGGCGAAGCCTCCCCCTCCCCTTCTACCGCATGCCGGCCGCCGCCTTCACGTGCTCCGCGACGTCCCGGTGCGTCGCGAACCAGACGCCGCCCCTGGCCTTCATATGCCGGATCAGCTCCTCGAGGACGACGATGCGGGAGCGGTGTCCGATGTAGTGCGGGTGCAGGGTCAGCAGGAAGAGGGTGCCCTCCTCCCACGCCCGGTCGAACTCGTCGACGTAGACCTGGAGCACGTCGCGGGGGGCAGAATAGCTGTTCCCGAGAGGGTTCAGCAGCGGCGCGTCGTCCAGGATCCAGTCCACGGGCAGCTCGACGATGCCGGTGGGCCGGCCGTCCTGCAGCAGCTCGTAGGGTCGGTCGTCGGCCATGAGGGAGCTCTCGTACAGGAAGCCCAGGTCGCGCACGATGTCCAGCGTGGCGGCGCTGAAGTTCCAGGAGGGCGCCCGGTATCCCACCGGCCTCTCGCCCGTCATCTCCGTGAGCGTCTCCACCGCCTGCTCCACCAGGCGCCGCTCCGTGGCGGCGTCGAGGGTGGCGTTCCTCTCGTGGATCCAGCCGTGGACGGCGAACTCGTGGTCGGGGAGCCGCCGGATCTCGCCCACCATGTCCGGCGCCAGGCGCAGGCTCATGGCGGGGATGAAGAAGGAGGCGGGCACGTCCTCGCGCAGGAGGAGGTCCACCACCCTGGGGAGGCCCACCCGCGCGCCGTACTCGCCCTGGGAGAGTGCGCCGGGGCTGGTGTCGCCGCTCCGCAGCGCGATGGTCTCGTTGTCCACGTCGAACGAGAGGGCCACGGCCACCCGGGCACCCCCGGGCCAGGCGTCGGGCTGCAGGCTCCGGCCGGCGCGCACCGGCCGCACGGCGGACAGCAGCGCCTCGGCCAGGCGTTCGGCCTCGGCCGGGTCGGCCTGGGCGGGCATCGCCGGGTAGGTGCCGAAGCGGGGGTCGGCCCAGATCTCCTCCTCGGGCACGGGCGCCTTCTGCACGTCGAACGGCAGCGCCATCGCTCAGACGCGAGAAAAGTGAAAAGAGACATGGGTGCGGAGGAGGCCGAGGCGCCCTCGCCCCGGCCCCAGCCCTCACGCATCGGCCAGCGCCAGCGCATCGCCGGGATGGCCAGTGCGAAGAGCGCGACGAAGACCATGGCCGCGGGGTCGATGGCCGCGGCGAGCGCGGCGCATACTCCGGCGCCCGCGAGCCACCCGCTGGTCACGCCGGGGCGACGCGAGGTGGTGACGTGAACGAGGCAGGCGGCGGCGGCGAGGACGAGCGCGGCGAGCGCCACGATGATCCAGGGCCAGGGCCGCAGGCAGTAGTGGGCGATGGTGAACCAGAGGGTCGCGAACAGCGAGTGCTTTTCGTCTTTGGCGCTCATCATGCGCTGGGCGATGTAGCCGCCGCCGCCCGGCTCCGCGCCGGGGTACCACGACGCCCACCAGTTCATGCCCAGGTACACGCCCAGCGTGATGGCGGGCATCCACTCGGCCCCTGTCGCCGGGAAGAACGAGAGGGCGGCCTCGGTGGACCCGTAGGTCTCGGCCAGCCGGACCTGGAGCGCGTCCATCCCGCCCACCGCCTCCACGGCGAACACGGCCAGGATGATGGAGCCGCCCATGGCCAGCAGCGTGCCCCCCAGTGCGACGAAGTAGCCCCACTGGAGACTGATCTCGCCCGAGGGCGAGCCAGGGCGGTCGATCAGGCCGTTGAAGGCCACCAGGCCGAACGCCGCGATGGCCACCACGGCGGTCAGCTCTCCCCGCGCCCAGGACAGCTCGTGGTTGCGCACGATGATGTAGGCCAGGATGAGCGGCGCGGCGGCCGCGGGCAGCAGGATCCGGGCACAGATCAGCTCCAGCAGCAGCCGGGGTGCGGTCGCGCCGCGCATCTCGGTGAGGCCGGTGGCCACCAGGTCGGCGGCCCGGGTCAGCTCAGCGCGGCCGAACCGTCCGGCCTGGGCGACGAGCCGTTCGCCGGCGTCGACAAGCGGTCCGAGGCGACCATCGTGCGGCTGCTGCGGGAACTGGCCGACGACGGCCGCACCGTCCTGGTCTCCACGCACGACCTGCACGCCCTCCCCCGCCTGGCCGACGAGGCCGCGCTCCTGCTGCGCCGGGTCCTGTTCCACGGCGAGGTCTCCGAGGCGCTGCGGCCGGAGAACCTGGCGCGCACGTTCGGGCTCGGGGAGGGGTTGGCATG
>JAHWKH010000146.1 GCA_019347995.1 Gemmatimonadota bacterium
AAGGCCGATGCCCAAGCGAACCGATCCCCTTTCCGATCTGATGACCATTGGCTTTTTCGCCCCGTTGGTGGTCGCGGCCCGACTTGGCATTCTGGCGAAAGAGGCGGGCCGGCCGACACGCCGCGGGCGTCGGGAGGTTGTGCGGATGACGGCGGAGAAGCCGCTCGCCCTCGCCGAAGGGGCAGTTGCGGCTCAGCAAGCGATCTCTGCCCGCAGCCTGAAGTTCTGGAGCGACACGGCCCTGGCTGCCCATGCGCTGGCGCTCAACGCACCAGCGGCCGCGGCGCGCGCATCACCTTGTCGAGCAGCGGCATGAGCTGCGCGATCTTGGTGATCTTCTCATTCGTCAGGAGGATGTACGGGTCGTCCAGGACCGCCTCGAGGCTGGCCGGATTGGTGACCATGTACGGCGAGACGTAGCCGTTGTCGTACTCGAAGCCCTCGACGAACTCGCCCATGATCCTGAAGACGCGCCACGCGTCCCTTCCCACCTGGAAGAACGGGTCGGCCTTGAGCCGGTTCAGCGTGCTGTCGAGGAAGTCCTCGTCCTCGGTGGGATGGGAGCCCGGCGAGGGAGGCACCCGCACCGGCGCCTCGCCGCTAGTGGGACGCCGCGTGAGCCAGCCCTCGCGCCCGTCGCCCGGGGTCGCGATTCCGGCCCGGTCGCGCTCTCCCGTCCCCTCCGGCCCTTCCCGCTTCATCCCTCCTCCCGTCGAGTGTCCTCGCTCTCCGTCTCCGCCTGCAGCCATCGCGCCGTGCGGGCCAGGCCCTCCTCGTGGGTGAACACGGGCGTCCATCCCAGCTCGCGGCGGATGCGGCGCGAGCGGTAGGGGTTGTCCTCGAGGGCGAGGCGGGCCACCCGGTCGAGCCCCAGGTCCCCCACGCCCGGCACCGACAGGCGAAGGGTGTGGCCCAGGGACGCCGCCGAGCGGACCAGCGGCGCGGGCACGCGGAGGAACCTCGGGGGGCGCCGCCCCAGCGCGCGCGCCATGCCCTCCAGGAGCTCGACCTGCGTGATGGGATGGTCCAGCGCCACGTCGTAGACCCGGGTCTCGCGGGCCTCCGGGGGCCGCTCCACGGCCAGGAGCACCGCGTCCGCCACGTTGCCGGCGTAGCACACGGGCAGGGTGGCGCGTCCGTGTCCCATCACCGGGATCACGGGCCACGCGACGATGCGGGCGAGACGGGGCGCCATGAGCCGGTCCCGCTCTCCGTACAGGGCCGACGGACGCAGGATGGTGAGGGCCAGGCCCTCCTCCCCGGCGGCGGCTCGCGCCACGTCCTCGGCCTCGCGCTTCGAGCGCGCGTACAGCGCCGACGGCGGCAGCGGCCTGTCGGTGGGGGAGGTCTCGTCCACCGGGCCGGGGATGCCCCCGTACACCGCCACCGACGACAGGTGGACGGCGTGCTTCGCGCCCGCGCGTCCCGCCGCCCGCAGCACGTGGTCGGTGCCGTCCACGTTCACGGCACGCACCCGCGGCCACGGTCCCCGGCCGTATACCTTCGCCGCGGCGTGGATCACCACGCCCGCACCCGCCATGACCTCGGCGAGCCGGTCGGCACTCTCCCGCACGTCGCCCACCACAAGGCGGCACCCCAGGGAGCGCAGCTTGCGCACGTCGGACCCCTCCCGGTGCAGGACGCTCACGTCGTGCCCCGCCTCGCGCAGGCGCTCGGCCACGTGGGAGCCCAGGAGGCCGGTGCCGCCAGTGAGGTGGATGTTCACGACAGCGGGGCCCTCATCCGCCGCCCGTGAACGCGCGCGCTCGCTCGAGGAAGCCGTCGAGGCTGAGGGCGTGGCTCGTGTACTCCTCGCGGCCCGCCGCCATCTCCGCGTCGTACGCAGCCAGGAAGCGCTCCCACAGCTCCCGCGCGGCGGCCTCGTGCCCTACCGCCCCCGCCGCTTCGGCGGCGGCGCCGAGCGCCAGCAGGTGCCGGGGGGAATCGTCCAGAGCCTCCCGTGCCGTCGCCAGGGCCGCGGCCTCGTCGCCGGCCGTGCGCTGCAGCACCGAGAGGTGGTACAGGCCGTCGGCGTCCAGCGGGCGCGCACGGTCGTAGGCGGCGATGGACATGGGCAGGAACATGGTGACCTCGGTGGAGTCGCCGGCGGCGGCGGCACGCATGACCCGGTCGTAGAGCCGGTCGGCGGCCTCGCGGGGATCCATGCTGAGCACGTCGGGCGACGCGCGCGCAGCGGGCGATCCCGCCCCGGCCGCCCCCCCGCCGGTGGCCGGCGGTCCGGCGGCGTCCGACCCCCGCACGACCGGATAGGCCGCGAAGAGGATCAGCGCGACCAGCACGAGACCCGCCGCCCACCACCCCAGGTTGCCGCCCCCCCTCGCCGCGCCCCCGCTCTCCGAGGCGGGGCTGGCGGGCACGCCCGGAGCCGCGGCCGGCGCGCCCCTCCCGGGCAGCGGCGTGCCGCACCGCGTGCAGAAGCGCGCGCCCGGCTCCGACTCGTGCCCGCAGGCGGGGCACGTCGCGGTGCCGCGGCTGGCTCCGCAGGTGGAGCAGAAGTTGCCGCTGCCGACGGCGCCGCAGCGGGGGCAGGGGGACGTCTCGGCCATCGGATTCAGCGTCCTGGCGGAGAAGGGGGGAGCGAAGCGGCTCAGCGGCCGCCGGAAGTCTCGTCGGAGATGCTCAACGCCTCGAACAGAAGGGGCCACGTAGCCACCGTCTGTCCGCGATAGTTGGGCTGGAAGCCGAACAGCACCACGGACCCGCGGCCGACGTCCGCCTTCACGACGGCGGGCTGTCCGGCCAGGTAGCGGGGACCCAGGATCCACCCCGACAGGAGCGGTCCCAGGTCACCGTAGCGGGCCCAGACATCGACCGTCGGATCGGAGAGATCGAAGGCCCGGCTGCTGCGCCAGTACCAGGCGACCGTCTCCGGATCACGGCCCTGGGCCAGGGGGCCCCCCTCCTCGAGCTGGAGGCGCAGGATCGACCCGGGCACGTAGAACTCCGCGGGAGGCAGCCGATCCACCGCGTTGGTCACCCCCAGGTCGAACAGCTCCACCGCGAGCTCGGTGGCCTCCTCGATGGCCACGAGACGGCCGCCGCCCCGCACGAACTCCCGCAGCGCGCGCCGGCCGGCGTCGCCGATGCCGCCCTGGTAGCGCGGAGGCATCTCCTCGGCGGAGAAGCCCTCCACGATGGACTCGGGGTCCTGGGACTGGAACAGGATGACGTCGTAGCGGGCGCCCAGGTCGCCTCGGGCCACGTCGGCGTTGTGGAGGGTGTCGTAGCGGAGCCCGTGCTGGTCGAAGACCCAGCGGGTCCACCCCGCCTCCATGGGCTCCTGCCACCCCTTGTACATGGCGATCCGGGGGGCGTCGGGCCCCACCAGGTCGTCGGGGAGAACGAATGACAGCGCCGGCGCCTCGATGGGCTCGGAGAGCGCCGCCTCGACGGGCTCCTCCAGGGCCACCGCCTCGACGTCCATGAGGAGGGGGAGCGTGTGCGCGGTGACGTCGTAGGGCGCCTGGGGAGGCCCCCCGGGATACTGGCGCAGGTCGGGATACTCCTGCACCTCGAGCAGGGTCTGCGCGAAGGACGCGTAGGGCTGGCGCATGGGCACCACCCAGCTGCCCGCCGGGAAGAGCCGGCCGTCCGCCTCGAAGCCCACCCGGGCGCGGTGCACCTCCACGTCGCCCAGGGCCAGGATGCGCAGGACGTAGTCCACGCCTGCGCGGTTCCCCTGATCCGAGGGAATGACCCACGCCTCGGGCCATTCGTCCCACTTCTGCACCGCCCGCTGGTTCACCCCGTAGGAGTTCTCGAGCCAGAAGCGGCGGTTGCGGGCGGCGTTCTTCAGGAGCGACAGGGCACCGGACGCCTGATAGTCGACGATCTGGGGCAGGCCCCACTCGCCGCCGCGCCAGGGACGCGGGTAGTTCCAGCTCGCCGTCGCCGCGTCGTAGTTGCGGCCCCCGCCGATGCGTTCGGGCGGCACGGTCACCGGGCTCGCCAGGTTGGCCGACGCGGTCTCGCTCAGGATGCGGGCGCCCGCGTGGTAGTGCTGGTAGGAGCGGGCCGGCGAGAAGGCGTCGTAGATGGCGTTGATGACCACGCCGTCCTTGCCCTGGTTGATGAGGTCGGCGGCCATCCAGGAGCCCAGCTGGCTGACGGCGCTGGTGAGGGCCGGATCCACGTTCGGCTCCCACGGGTCGATGTAGGGCGGGAAGAAGATGCGAGCCCCTCCGCCGCCCATCTGGTGGATGTCGTGGACGATCTGGGGATGCCAGGCGTTGTGGGCGCCCGTCACCGTGTGGCGCGTCTCGTCCTGCGTGAAGGCGTACCAGTCGCGGTTGTTGTCGTGGCCCGTGTAGAACTGGTAGAGCCAGGGGAGGGTGGCGCCCTCGTGCCGCGTTCCCACGGTGGACTCGTAGTGATCCACCATCCACTGCAGCCCGTCGGGGTTGAGGGAGGGGATGTCGAGCAGGATCACGTTGTCCAGGATCTCCAGGACCTCGGGCTCGTTCGACGAGGCCAGGGCGTGGAGGAGCCGGGCCGCCGACTGGGAGCTTCCCACCTCCGTGGCGTGGATCCCGTGCGTGATGAGCACCACCGCCCGCCCCTCCTCCAGCAGGAGCTCCAGGTCGGCCTGGCTCGAGACGCGGCGCGGGTCGGAGAGGCGCATCTGGATCTCGTGCAGGCGGTCGAGGCGCGCATGGTTCTCCGGGCTCGTCACGGTGACCATCACGAACGGACGGCCCCGGGTGGTCGTCCCGAGGGTGTCCACCGAGACGCGGCCGCTGGTGGCGGCCAGCCGCTCGTAATAGGAAGTCAGCTCCGTCCAGTCGGCGAGACGCCGGTCGGTGCCGATCTCGAAGCCGAGATGGGAGGCGGGGCTGGGCACCTGTCCCGCTGCGGCCGAGGCCGAGACCGCGACGGCCGCGGCCGTCATGCGGAGCGTCCGGGCGGGGGAGGTCCTGCGATTCATGGGTTCTCCGTACCGACGAAATGCCGAGCGGTCGGGCGCGCCCGGAGCGGGCGCGCAGGGCGCGAGCTCGTGGCTGCCCGTAGGAGGGGGAAGATGACGCCACGTCGCCGGGGGGGGCAACCGGCGCGTTCCGCGGTGCGGGTCCGACTACATCCCGGTGGGGTGGTCCAGGAACTCCCACGCCAGCCCGAAGCGCTCGGACAGGTGCGCGCCCAGGGCCCGGACGCCGAACGTCTCGGTCCTGTAGTGGCCCGCGTAGAGGAGATTGATGCCCATCTCCGTGGCGTCGATGGCGGTGTGGTGGGAGCCTTCGCCGGTGACGTAGGCGTCCAGACCCATCCGCGCCGCCTCCTCCACGAAGGAGCCGCCACCCCCGGTGAGGACGCCGACGCGCCGGATCCGCTCCGGCCCCCCCGGGATGAGGCGCACCGGCCCTTCCACCGACGCCTCCACCCGGGCCGCCAGCCCGTCCCGGTCCGTGTCGACGGTGCCCCACCAGCCCAGGGGAGCGCCCCGGTAGGACCCGAATCGATCCTCCACCTCGAGCCCGAGAGCCCGGGCCAGGAGGATGCAGTTGCCCACCTCCGGGTGGCCGTCCAGGGGGAGGTGGGCGCTGTAGAGACCCACCCCCGCCTCCACGAGGCGCTTCACTCTCCGGAATCTCGGGCCGGTCAGGGGGCGCAGCCCGCCCCAGAAGATGCCGTGGTGCACGAGGAGCAGATCGCTCTCGAGACGTGCAGCGTCATCGATGGTCGCCTCGGAGGCGTCCACCGCCGCGGACAGATGGCTCACCTCGGGAGGGCCCTCCACCTGCAGCCCGTTCAGGGCCGTGTCGTAGTCCGGGTGGTCCGCGATCGACAGGTACCCGGCCAGATATTCGAGGAGAGATTCTAATTTCACGGAGAAGCGGGTCCCGGATCACCACCGGAGCCCCGTCTCGCCGGGTGCCGGCTGTGGAAGGTTGTGGAAAACCGCGTGGCCTCGGGGTGCCCCAGCGGTCGCCCCACCCTTGAAGGAAACCCGAAAGCCTTTGCGGCACAACGATCGAGCGAAGTTTTCCACGGCTGTGGAGAAGGACGGGCTCCGGAGCGGCGCCCGGCGCGCCATCCGGCAGGCGGGACGCGGCTGTCCGCCCCCCGCCGGGGGGATCGCGCGTCCCCCCTCCTCACCGCTCGCCGGCCCCGTGCTGCTCCATCGACACCGACGGATCGCGCAGGTCCACGGCGCGAGCCGAGCCGTGGACGTCCCCCGCCTCGACGCCGTCTTCCATGAAGACCTCCTCGCCCCGCCCATCCTGCCGCATGCGCTCCGGGGGCTCGAGGTTCTCCCCCATAAGGATGGTCCCGTTGAGGAGCGCCCCCTCCTCGAGCTGCATACGCTTCGCCCGCACCTCGCCCTCGATGCGGCACGTGGCCTGCAGCTCCAGCCTGGACTCGGCCGTGAGCGTGCCCACCACCCGTCCCGAGATCACGGCGTCCTGGGTAACCACGTCGCCGTCCACGAGGCCGTCCTTCCCGACGACCACCGCCTTGCCGGGGGTGCCCCACTCCAACTGCGTGGCCTGCCACCACGCGATCTTGGCGGCCTCGGACGCCGAGCGACCACGGGGCGCGGTCGCGGACTCCCAGAACGTGCAGGCTCGGCAGGCGGGCGGGAGACGCTCGAGGTCTTCCGGGGCGAGATCTCTGAGGCGGCTCACTCAGGGCT
>JAHWKH010000147.1 GCA_019347995.1 Gemmatimonadota bacterium
CTCGGGGGACGTCGGCACGGGGGCGATGGACGACGCGGGCGGGTGCGTCGCCGCCTGGGAAGCGCTCCGGCTGATGAGGGAGCTCGGCATCCGCCCGCGCCGCACCGTTCGCGGCGTGCTGTGGACCAACGAGGAGACTGGCCTGCGTCGTGCCACCGCATCCCGCGACGCACACCGCGACCGCATCGAGGACCACGGGCTCGCGATCGAGTCCGACGCGGGAGTGTTCGACCCCATCGGCTTCGGGTACACGGGCCCCGAGCGGGGCTTCGCGATGGTCGAGGAGATCGGGCGGCTGCTCGAGGACATCGCCGCCGGCCGCGTGACTCGTGGCGGCGGCGGCGCCGACATCGGGCCGCTCATGCGGCTCGGCGTGCCCGGCATGGGACTGCGCGTCGACGGCTCCCGCTACTTCTGGTACCACCATACGGATGCCGACACGCTGGACAAGCTGGACCCCGCCGACATCACCGAGTGCGCCGCCGCCATGGCGGTGATGGCCTACGTCGTCGCCGATCTCCCGGATCCGCTTCCCCGTTGACGCCCATTCTACGTATGAGGAGATGCCCATGAACGCCGTGGCCCACCGCTCCATCTGGGACCGCATGCGCGGCGCGGCCATGCTGGACACCGCGACCTACGAGGAGGTGGAGCACGACGGAAGCGCCACCGGTCAGGCGGCCCTCGTCGTGGCCATGACCGCGGCCGCGCAGGCCATCGGCGCCTGGAACGGGGGTCCCACGGCGCTGGTGGGCGCGGCGCTGGGCGCCCTGGTGGGATGGGGCGTCTGGGCCGGCGTGACCTACCTCATCGGCGACAAGCTCTTCGGCGGGACGGCCACGTGGGGAGAGCTGCTGCGGACCCTCGGCTTCGCCCAGTCGCCGAACGTCCTGGCGGTCCTGGGGATCCTGCCGCTCGTCGGATGGCTGGTGGACGCGGTCCTCTTCTTCTGGATCCTTGTGGCGGGGGTCGTGGCCATCCGCCAGGCGCTGGATTTCGGAACCGGGCGCGCCATCCTCACGGCGGTCGTGGGCGCCCTGGTCCTGGGAATCTTCCAGGTCGTCTTCTAGAGGAGGGCCCTGCAGCGCCGGGGATCCCCCGACGCCGTCAGCGCCCCTCGTCCACGAGGCGCTCGAGCGCGCCCAGCACCTCGCGCGACGGGGCATGGTCGGGCTCGAACTCCACGGCGCGCCGCGCGTGGGGCAGCGCTTCCGCGTATTGCCCGGCCTCGCCCAGGATGCGGGCGATGTGGAGGTGGGCGCGCCCGAGCCCCGGATCGGCCGCGACGGCCTCGCGGTACGCCCCCAGGGCGGCGGCCTGCTCGCCGGCCCGCAGATGCAGGTTTCCCAGGTTGTAGTGGGCCAGGGGCTCGTGGGGGTCCAGGGCCAGCGCCCGGCGGTACGCCTGCGCGGCGCCCGCCGCGTCTCCCTGGGCGCCCAGGGCGATGCCCAGGTTGATCCAGGTGAGCGGCCGGGGATCGCCCTCCAGGCTGCGCCGCAGCGCCACCGCCGCGTTCGCCGGCTCGCCCGCCTGATTGTACATGACCCCCACCGCGGCCAGGATGCGCGGGTCCCCGGGAAGGATCTCCAGCGCCTTTCGATAGCCGGCGCGGCTGCGGGCGAAGTCTCCCCGGTCCCTGTGCAGGTCGGCCAGGAAGCCCAGCGCCATGCCCCAGCGTCGGCGCAGCGCCTCCTCCCGCGTCCCCGCCGCCTCCAGGGTCCGGACCAGCAACGTCCGGACCTCCGCGTCGTCTCCCCGGCTCCAGTGCAGCGCCACCAGCGCCAGCGCCCGCACGTCCAGATCGTCCGAGCGGGCCAGCCCCAGGAGCCGCTCCCGTGCGGAGGCCGGCAGCTCCCCCGCGTCGGGCTCCAGCCGCTCCAGGAGGAACCGGCCGAGGGCGTGGAACTGGGGCATGGGGTCCACCTCCCGGGGGCGCAGGAGCCGCTCCGCCGCGGCGTCCACGTCTCCGGGGACGCCCTCCTCCAGCAGCGCCGCCACCAGCGGACGATGGGGCTTGAGCTCGCCCCACCACGCCTCGGCCAGGGCCTGCAGCTCGTCCGCGCCGCGGTCGGCGTGACACCGGGCGCAGGCGCTCTCGACCCCCAGCGCGGCGTCGAACGCCGGTCGGGGGACGGGGATCGTGTGATCGGAGCGGGCGAAGCGCACGCCGGGGCCCACTTCCGGATGCTGGAGGTACGGCATGTGGCAGGCGACGCAGCGGCTTCCCTCGGAGCCGGGCGGGTGGAAGGTGTGCTCCTGCGGGTCCACGGCCTTGCTGGCGTGGCAGGCGGTGCACTGGCCGTCGTCGAACGGCCCGTCCAGGGGGCGGCGGCGCACGTCCCAGTAGCCCTGGCCATGGGGCTCGTGGCAGCTCACGCAGTCCATGGGGCCTTCCAGGTAGCAGGCGCTGTAGAGGTGCGTGCCCTGGTAGGCGAAGGTGCGCACCCGCCCGTCGGGGAAGTAGGGCTCGTCGCCGAGGATCGGGAACTTGAGCGCGAAGTGCTCCTCCAGGGGGTCGCCGGGCAGGTAGCCGGGCTCGAGCACGTCCTTCAGGGCGTGGCACTGGAAGCACACCCCGAGGGAGGCGTCCTTGTCCAGGTCCCCCAGGGGAGCCAGGGCGATGTCCCCGTCGGCCCCGAACCCGCCGGATGCCGCCAGATCGACATGGCGGCGGGCCGGGCCGTGACACGACTCGCAGTTCACCTGCAGCGTGGCCACGTCGGTGCGATAGCCGGCGCCCGGCTCCAGCGCGACCTGGATCTGGCTGCCGTGGCACTCCTGGCAGTTGGCGAAGCGCGTCTCGCTGCCCATCACCCGCAGCGGGGGCCAGTCGCCGCAGTCGCGCAGGGCCATGGAGTCGTTCACCGGCACCCAGCCCCGGTCCAGGCGCGTGCCGGTGTTGCAGAACCACGCTCCCTCCTGACGCGACCAGTCGAACGGGAGGAAGCGCAGCGTGCCGTCGGCCCATCGCGTGAGGAATCCCTGGGTCCCGCCCCCGAGCATGTGGCCGCCGCCCACCACGCCGTCCACCGGGAGGACCTGCTCGGCCTGCCCGTGCTGGCGGACGACGAACTCGTAGCGTCCGTCGGCCCGGCGGGGGATCACCTCGCCGTCCTGGAAACGCACGGGTCGTCCGTCGAAAGGCGCGATCAGGACGTCCGGGCCAGCGGGTCCGCCGGCGCGTCCGTGGGTGGAGAGCGACCACGCCCGGTGCTGCTCGGCGTGGCAGCTCGCGCAGGCCGCCGCGCCCACGAAGTCGGCGGGGGCGACTTCGTCGCCGGCGCGGCTCGCGGCGAAGGCCGGGGCCGGGAAGGGAGTCAGCGCCACGCCGGGCGCCGGGGCGGGGTCCGGCCGCCGCCCGAGTGCGACGGCCGCCACGGCCACCAGCGCCAGGGCTCCGGCGGCCGCGAGGCCCTTCCAGCCCGGGAGCTGGGCCTTCACCGGAGACCGGGCGGCGCCGAGCCGCCGTCGCGGGCCCAGTCGGGCCCCCGACACGAGCACAAGCGCCGGATGTGCTCCACCAGCGCCCTGATCTCGACAGGGGAGAGCATGCCTCCGAAGGCCGGCATGGCCGGGCTGCCGTCCAGGACCCATCCACCGCCGTGGATGCCGTCGAAGAGCGTGTCGTCCGGCCGCAGCGACATGAGCCCGGCTTCGGCGTGGGGAGTGGGTGCCACCGGCAGGGCCGCGGCGTTCCAGCCGTCGCCGCGACCGGCCACGCCGTGGCAGGAGGCGCACAGGCGCCCGTAGAGCGCCGCGCCGTCCGGGGTGGTGGCCCCGGCCCGCCCACCGGCGTCGCCGCGGGCCCCGGTCGTCGCCGCCATCGCTCTCGCCACCGCCGGATCGGTCAGGGAGCGCCGCTCGGCCCGCGCCCAGGGGCCATCGCGGGCCGCCAGGTAGCGCGTCAGCTCCTCGGCCTCCCCCGGGCGCAGGGGCGCGGGGGGCATGGATCCGTCCGGAACCGCCGTCAGAGGATCGTGCACCACCTCCCGCAGGTAGGCCGGAGCGAGGCGGCTCGCCACGCCGTCCAGGGGTGGTCCGAGCCCGCCGCCACGCCCGTCCAGGCGGTGGCACCCCAGGCACGACAGCCGGTTCTGGAGCCGGATCTCGAGCGACGTCACCCGGTGCGCCGGGAGAGGCGCGGGAGCGTCCGTCGCCGTCGGCCGGGTGGGCAGGAGTCGCTGCACCAGGGCATCGACCTCGGCGTCGCTCAGGTGGAAGTCCGGCATGCGGCTCCACGTGCCCGCCGGGGCCCCGGTGGGCCTGATGGCTCCCGGTCGCGCCAGGTACTCGCGCAGCCAGGTGGCGCGCACCCGGGCGCCTTCATCGGTCAGGTCGGGCGCGTCGCGGCGCGGCGCCACGGAGGGGTGCTGATGGCAGGCGGCGCAGTTCAGCGCCCTGAAGACGCGCTCCCCGTCGTCGGCGCCCACGTCGTCGTGGCGCGCCCGCGCGGCGGCGTAGGCGCCGGCGCCGGACGGCTCGCCCGCCAGGAACAGCGTGAGGGCGACCCGCTCGCTCTCGTCCAGACCGAAGTCGGGCATGCGCGCGGGAGCGGTGGGGGCGCGCGGCGCCCCGGTCCCGACCACGGAGGTGAAGATCGCCTCGGCGGTACGCTGGGCGCCGCCCGCTCCGAGCGCGGGCGCCCGCTCACGGATGCCCCCGTCGGGGACCCCGGCGTGGCAGCCGCCGCACCCGAGGGCCGCCGCCGGATCCGTCTGCCCGGAAGGGGGGGTGCCGGCGGCTTCGGCACGGGTCGAGGCGACGAGGGCCGCCAGACCCAGGGCGATCCCGGCGCCGGCCAGGGCGACCCTACGGGCACGGAGCCACCCGCCCGGAAGGCCGGGCGGCACGAGGGTTGGACCGGCGCCGTCGAAAGGGTCCATGATCTCGGAGAGGAGACGCGGAGCGGGGGGAGAACGACGGTAGCTTGCCCCCCCTCCGCCTCGCCCGGCAAGGAGGCGCCACGTCGAAGCTGCCGGCGGGGAAGGGAGCTCCCGCCGGCAGCTCGTGGACGCAACGCTCTGCGTCTGCCGCAATCAGCGACGCGGCCGCCGGGGCGGAGCCTGGGCTCCCCGGCGGCCGGTCGGGCTTCCGGTCAGCTGGCCGGGTCCTGCTGTCCCTGACGGGGCGGCGACTGGCGGGTCGCCTGTCCCTGCTGCTGCGCCGGCGCGGCCTGCCGGGCGGGTTGGGGCTGGGAGGGGGCCGCCTGGCGGCTCTCGCCCTCCTGCTGCCGGTTGCCCCCCTGTCGCTGCTGTCCTCCGCTCGGCTTCTCGCTCTCCTTCTGCCGGGCCGCCTCGCCCTGTTTGCCCTTTCCACTGTCCTGCTTCCGGCTCGGGTCTTTCTGCTCGTCCTCTTTCCGCGTGTCCTTCTGCTTCTGCTGTGCCATGGTGATGCATCTCCGTTGGGGATGACGTGCCAGCGCCCGAAGACGAGTACAGCTTTCGTGCCCCGGGCGGGATTTCGCGCGATCCGGCTGTGCCAATCCGCTGGGCGGCGGCGGTTGGGGCCGCGCTTGACGTGCATGCGGGGGCCGCGGGAGCTTCAGGCCCCCCCAAACGAGGAGCTCATCCGCGATGCGACCCGGACGGCCGGTGGCCCCCGTCACCCTCCATCACTTCGGGGCCGGCGCGCTCCATCGTCGCCGGGACGTCGTGGCCGTGGAGGAGCCGCTGGAGATCCGGCTCGGCGTGCCCGGCCCCGACGGCGGATGGGTGGGGGTGCCCGTCTCCGTCACCATGCGCACCCCCGGCGAGGACTTCGAGCTGGCGGCGGGGTTCCTCCACGGCGAAGGCGTCCTCGCCCGCCGGGCCGATCTGGCGCGGATCACCTACTGCACCTCGCCGCCCCAGGAGTACAACGTCGTGGAGGTGACCCTGCGCGACGCGGCCTCCGTGGACCTCGAGCGGCTCCGGAGGAACGTCTACACCACCTCGAGCTGCGGCGTGTGCGGCAAGGCGTCGCTGGAGGCGGTGGAACTGCAGGGCTGCCGCCCGGTGGCCCGGGGCACCCTGGAGCTGACGGCGGCGATGGTCGGCACACTCCCCGACGCACTCCGGGCCCGGCAGGCGACCTTCGAGCGAACGGGAGGCCTCCACGCCGCCGGCCTCTTCGACCGGGCCGGCGAGGCCGTCAGCGTGCGCGAGGACGTGGGCCGCCACAACGCGGTGGACAAGGTCCTGGGCCGGGCATTCCTGGACGACCGGCTGCCGCTCGACCGGTCCGTCCTGGTGGTGAGCGGGCGCACCTCCTTCGAGATCGTCCAGAAGGCGGTGGCCGCGGGCGTGCCCGCCCTGGTGGCGGTGGGGGCGCCCTCCAGCCTGGCCGTGGACCTGGCGCGGCGCTTCGGCGTGACGCTGGTGGGCTTCGCCCGGGACGGCGGCTTCAACGTCTACGCCGGCCGCGAGCGCCTCGGATGACGCCTGGAGGCCCACGCCGACCCGCGGCCCCACAAGTGGGTGACGCTCCCTCGCGACGCGTGGGGGTGGTCCTGGCGGGCGGCGAGAGCCGCCGGTACGGGCGCCCCAAATGGCGGG
>JAHWKH010000148.1 GCA_019347995.1 Gemmatimonadota bacterium
TCGAAGTCGCCCTTGTGCTCCTCGTAGTACTGCCGCACGGCCTCCTCGGTGGTGGCGAGCCCGGTGACGGCGGTGCGCAGGGCGGCGGCTCGGGCGTTGCGGTCCGAGAGGCGCTTCCGGAACCAGTCGGGGAAGGCGGCGGCCACGCCGTGGCGCATGGAGTGCCAGAACGCCTCGGGGGTCTGGCCCGTGAGCGTGCGCCCGCTCTGGTCGGTGATGGTGCCGCTCACCATGACGGGCGTGTCCAGCCCGCGCTCCGCCAGGAGGCCCGACAGCGCGTACAGGCAGGCCTTGGCGTTGAGCGTGTCGAAGACCGTCTCCACCAGCAGCAGGTCCACGCCGCCGTCCAGCAGCCCCTCGGCCTGCTCCCGGTACGCCTCCGCCAGCTCGTGGAACGTCACGTTGCGGAAGCCCGGGTCCGTCACGTCGGGGGAGAGGGAGGCGGTGCGGTTGGTGGGGCCGATGGAGCCCGCCACCCATGTGGCGCGCCCCGTGGCCGCCGCCACCGCGTCCGAGGCCCGCCGCGCCGCCCGCGCCGCCGCCTCGTTGATCTCCCGGGCGTGGGCCTCCAGGCCGTAGTCGGCCAGGGAGATGGACGTCGCGGTGAAGGTGTTGGTCTCCACGATGTCCGCGCCGGCCTCGAAGAACGCGTCGTGGATCGATCGGATGACATCCGGCTGCGTCAGGACCAGGAGATCGCTGTTGCCCTTGAGATCCCGCCCGTGACCGCGAAAGCGCTCACCGCGGTAGTCGGCCTCGCCGAGGCCGTGCGTCTGGATGAGCGTGCCCATGCCTCCGTCGAGCACGAGGATGCGGCGGGCCAGCTCGCGACGGAGGCGCGCGACGCGCTCGGCGGGCGCGGCGGCGGACCAGTCCTGCTCGGAGATGTCGGCGGAGGGCACGACGGAACCTGCCTAAAAAAAGGTCTCGGACGGGACGGCCGAGACGGTGGCTTTTTAGCGTGTTCGCGACGGGCGCTCCGGAGGGAGGCCGCGCCGGCGGGCCGCAAGATGCCGCAAATCGCCCCGTTCTATGTATGGTCGAAGGTAAGGAGGTGCAGGGGCGCAGGTAAAGCCCCGCGCTCGCCTACGGCGCCGGACACCCCTCCCGCCGCCGCGTGTCGGCGAGCTGCGTGATGAGCCAGCCCTCCCCGGTCTTCACCATCTCGAACGAGTCGATGCCGCAGTGGCTGAAGGTGTCGCCGCGGTAGAAGACGTAGTCGGTCCACACCGAGGCGACGCGGCCGTCGACGTTGACCTGCCAGCCGGTGACCCGCTCGTCCCACACCTCGGTGGCCTCGCCCACGGCGATGGCGAATCCGCCCGCGCTCTCGAAGCCCACCTGGACGTCGCCGTCGCGCTCCGTCACCACGACGAAGCGGGCCTGGGGGTGGAAGACGGAGCGGACCTTGGCGGCGTCGGCCTCGCGCATGCCGTCGAAGAGACGGATGACGACGGCCTTCACGGCCTCCACCTCCTCGGGCGGTCCCTCCCCGGCGGCCTGGCCCCGGGCGGGGGAGGGGAGGAGGGCGAAGGCGAGCAGGAGCGGGACGGGAGCGAGGAGGCGCATGAGGTTCGCGGAGTCGGA
Source organism: Gemmatimonadota bacterium (assembly GCA_019347995.1). The sequence continues at coordinate 1,588 of JAHWKH010000148.1, forward strand.
GTGAGCGGACGCGGGCGCCCGCCCCCGGCAGGCGGCCGGGTCCCGAAAGATCCCCTGGCGAGCGTCGTCGGGGAAGACCGACGATGATAGGGGGAGCCCCTCACGGGTTCAGCCAGTAGCTCACCTTCATCATGAAGATGTTCTCCGGCTGCACCCCGAACAGGCCGTCGAGGCCGCCGCCGAGGCGGAACTCGCCCTGGTCGAGGACCTGGCTGCGCCCCTGCGCCCACACCAGGAAGAGCGTCGAGCCCGGGCGGTACTCCCAGCGCAGCACCGTGTTGGAGCGGAACTGGCGCACGTTGAAGTCGGGCTCGCCGAACGTCTCGGCCACGCCGTCGCCATCCACGTCGGCGCGCCAGCCTCCGTCGCCGTCGGGGGTGGCGGCCAGCGGGACGAAGCGCTCCGCGTGGCGCGCCGCCCGGGGGTCGGCCACCCGCTTGAAGGCGCCGAAGTCGCCGGCGCTCACGAACGGCTGGGCGTACACCTGCAGGGAGAGGGTGGGCGTGAAGGAGTAGTCCACCCGCGCCGTCAGCCCCACCGTGCTCTGGTCCATGCGACCGAACACCCAGGGGGCCGCCACGTCCTCGGCCGCCGCCACCCGCCCGACCCACTGGCGATCGTCCACGTTGCGGGTGAAGGAGGCCCCCAGGCTCAGGTCGGCCCGCCCCGACGGCCGCCACGAGACGGTGGGCGAAGCGCCGAGCGTCCACGAATCGCTCTCGGGGCGCGCGTTCCACCATCCGTTCATGGACAGCCGCACGGGCTTGCGCGAGTCGGAGTTGAGGCCGTACCAGCCGTTCCAGTTGGCCTCGCGCAGGATGGCGGGTCCGCCCCGGAGCAGCCCCGTCGACCACGCCCGTGCGCTGTGGTTCACGCCCATGTAGCCGCCCCAGAAATTCACGAGCTGGAAGTTGCCGTTGACGTTCCCGCCCGTTCCCATGCGCTCTCCCCCCCACGACCACGTGCTCCACGCGTTCGCGTTGAGGCGCCAGCGGCGGAACGGTCCCTGGGGCGTCGACTGGTCGTAGCCCAGATACAGGAAGCTCGACGTGTAGTCGGCCTCGCGCATGAAGCCGGCGTCGTTGACCTCGAAGCCGGGCGTGCGGCTCTGCACGCCGGTACCGAAGCGCCAGTGGCCGCCCGCGAGCTTGTTGAGGGCCAGCCCGAAGGACGCCCCGTCCAGCGACGTGCGTGTCGGGTCGTAGACGGTGTGGTCGGCGTCGGGCCGCTGGAAGTAGCGGGCCGACGAGCGCTGGGTCCGGGCGATGGCGTCGGCCGAGCCGCGCACGTGCGACCCCAGCAGGTACGCCTCCACGCTCCAGCGGTCCTGCGCGAAGCGGTGGCGGGCGTCGACCCCGCCGGCGTACGCGCCGGAGCGCAGCCCCAGTGCCTCGGACGCCCCGGCGTCGCGGCCCACGGCGGTGCCCAGGAATCCGATGGCACTCCTGCCCTCGCGGAAGTCCTTCGCCACCCGCGTCACCAGGTAGTTGGTGAGCGGCTCCACGACGGCCTCCTCCCGTCCGCCGTCGGCCAGCGCCACCTCGGCCCGCTCCTCGGGCGTCACCGCGTCCATGAAGCCGATGGACCAGCCGGTGGGCGTCTTCCCGGAGAGCTTCCAGGCGCCGAGGATGGTGGTCTGGTCCGGTGCGTCCACCCAGTCGTCGCCGCCCACGTCCACCGACCCCTGCGGCGTCCTCCCCACGCGCCGCGAGTAGAACAGGGCCTCGTTGGCGCCGTCGCCGTCGCCGAACTGGAGCGGGAGGTGGAAGAGGCTCGCGCCCTCCAGGAAGAACGGCCGCTTCTCCGGATAGAACGTCTCGAAGGCCGACAGGTTCACGTCGGCCGGATCGGCCTCCACCTGGCCGAAGTCCGGGTTCAGCGTCATGTCCAGCGTCAGGTTCGAGCTCACGCCGTAGCGGGCGTCGGCGCCCACGGTCGCCGCCACGTCGTTGCGCGCGTAGAACGGGTCGGAGGCGTCGCCCGGCGCCCGCTCGAGGCGGGCCAGGGAGTACGGCGCCAACTCCACGCGTCGGGGCGGCTCCAGGTCGCGCAGACCCCGCAGCTCCCCGAAGCGCGACACGATGGCCGACTCGGAGCGCAGCGTGGGGGCCCAGGCCGACAGCTCGTCCCTGCGCGCGATGTTGCGGACGAAGTTGATGCCCCAGGTCTGGACGTCGCCGTCCTCGAAGCGGAGCTGGGAGTACGGGATGCGGAACTCGGCCGTCCAGCCCCGCTCGTCGATGCCCGTGGCCACGTCCCACACGGCGTCCCACCCCACGTCCTCGCCGGTGTCGTTGAAGCGGTAGATGTCACGCTTCACGCCCACCGGGTTCACCTCGAAGTGGAAGGCGGTGCGGCGGTCGAAGTAGCTGTCCACCACCACGGCGACGAAGTCCGAGTACGAGCCCTGGTCGCGGCGCGTGAGCTGCCCGGCGATCTCGGACGGCGAGCTGTCCAGCGCCCGGATGGCCACGAAGAGGGCGTCGCCGCCGTACAGCACGCGTGCCTCCGTGGCCTCCGACGCCGGCGCGCCCTCGTCGGGGGCGAACTGCACGAAGCCGGTGGCGACGGGGGCGGTGGCCCACGCGGCGTCGTCCAGGGCTCCGTCGATGCGCGGCTCGGCTCCCGTCACGCGCACCGCCTCCAGGACCGGTGCGGCCCGGGAAGCGCCGCGCTCCCGCTCGACGGTCCCGCCGTCCACCTGCTGCTCCTGGGCGGCGGCCGGCGCGACTGTGAGGCCGAGGGCGAGGACGGTGGCGAAAGCGATGGAACGGCGCATATGAGAACATCCCGTCGATGAGTGACCCGTGTCTGGAACGCACGAAGGGAGAGCGAGCCGCCTTCCCGACCGCCACATCCCCACCCCCCGGCGACCCACCCTCCCCCAGACCGCGTTCGCCGGTGAGATGGCGGGACGGGCCCATTGGTTGCGATACGACTTCCCGGACGAGAGGCTGGTGCGAATGGTTTCGGGGCTCACGGCGGCACAGAGGGCGGCGATGGCGCGCGAACGAGGCGAGGACGGGCCGGGGAACGGCCGGCCCGGCGTTGCGGAGAGCTGGTACAAGGCCCACGGCCTGGGCAACGACTACCTGGTCTTTCCCGGGGGCGGCGCGTGGCGGGCCACGGCAGCCGCCGTGGAGGCCGTGTGCCATCGCCAGGAGGGCGTCGGAGGCGACGGGATGGTGGTGGTTGAGGAGGGCGCCGCGCCGCCGTTCCGGCTGCGCATGTTCAACCCCGACGGGGGGGAGTTCGAGCGCAGCGGCAACGGGCTCAGGGTCACGGCGGCGTGGCTGCACCGCTCCGGGCGGGTCGCCACGGCCCGGCCCTTCGACGTGGAGGTGGGCGGCGACCGCGTCGCCATGGAGGTCCACCGCGCGGGGGACGACGGCGTCTACGACGTGTCGGTGGAGATGGGCCGTGCCCGCACCGGCGCCGGCGCCGTGGCCCTAGATGCCTCGGCCCTGGACGCCCGGGGGCGCCTGCGCTTGCCGGAGGGTGCCGCCCTGGCCGCCCGCTACGTGTCGGTGGGCAACCCGCACTGCGTCGTGTTCATGGACGAGCAGGACCCGTCCCCCGTCTTCGACCGGGCCACGCTGGACCGGCTGGGACCCGTCCTGGCCACCCACCCCGGATTCGCCCGCGGCACCAACGTCCAGTTCGCCCGCGTCGCGGACGCGGCGACGCTGGAGGACGGGGCGCTGGACGCCATCATCGACCGTTACACCCGGGAAGCGGGCGTACGGGAGCTGGAGCGGCGCCTCTCCCGCATCGCCAGGAAGGTGGCGCGCCGCGTGGCCGAGGACGGCGCCGGAGCGGCGCCGGACACCGTGTCGGAGGCGGACCTGCGCGCCTACCTGGGGCCTCCCCCCTACACGCCCCCGGATCGCGAGGAGGGGGTCGACCGCTGCGGCATCGCCAACGGGCTGGCCTGGACGGCCGCGGGGGGCGAGGTGCTGGACGTGGAGGTGGCGGTGGTGCCGGGCACCGGCGAGGTGCGGCTGACGGGCACCCTGGGCGAGGTCATGAAGGAGTCGGCCATGGCGGCCGTCACCTACGCCCGATCCCGGGCACGCCGGCTGGGGCTGGACCCCCGCTTCCATCGCGAGGTGGACGTCCACATCCACATTCCGGAAGGGGCCACCCCGAAGGACGGCCCGTCGGCCGGCATCACCATCGCCGCGGCGCTCATCTCGGCCCTGACCAACACGCCCTCCCGGCCCGACGTGGCCATGACCGGCGAGATCACGCTTCGCGGCCGCGTGCTGGGGGTGGGCGGCGTGAAGGAGAAGGCCGTGGCGGCCCTGCGCAACGGCGTACGGAAGGTGATCCTGCCGGCCGCGAACCTCCCCGACCTGGAGCTCCTGCCCGACGAGGTGAGGGAAGGCGTGGAGTTCGTGGCCGTCCGCACGATGGACGAGGTGCTCGAGGCCGCCCTCGCCCCCCCCGCCGGCGCCCGGGGCGCCAGCCCCGTGCGGGACGTGCTGGGGGGCTCGGAGCTGGGCGTGCAGGTCTCCTGAAGCGGGCCGAACGGTGAAGATCAAGACGGTGGAGTACGCCGGCACCGTGGCCACGTCCGATCAGGCCGCGCCGGGAGAGCTGCCCCAGGTGGCGTTCTCCGGGCGCTCGAACGTGGGCAAGTCCTCGCTCATCAACACCCTGCTGCGCCGCACCCGCTCCAAGATCGCCCACGTCTCCACGACACCGGGCAAGACGCAGGCGCTCAACTTCTACCGGGTCAACGAGCACTTCTTCCTGGTGGACCTCCCCGGCTTCGGCGACTCCGACAAGCCGGTGGGCAGCTACACGCCCTCGATGTTCTGCCGCTGGGTGGCCGCGCTGCTCGACGAGCTGGGAATCGAGCGCTGCCATCTGCTCGGCCACAGCCTCGGCGGCCGAGTCGCCCTGGAGGTGGGTTTC
>JAHWKH010000149.1 GCA_019347995.1 Gemmatimonadota bacterium
CGGGTCGTGACCTCAGCGTCGGGGCGGCCGAAATCCATCTCCCAGGCCTCGCCCGTCTCGAGCTTCTCGGCCACCTGTCCGAGTGCGGCCGCGTTCGACGGGTTGAGCTCGGCGGCGGGCGGCGCGTCGAGGACGCGGTCGAAGTCCCACGGCAGGGCGATCCCGCGCTCGCGCATCTCGGTCATCAGCCCGACCCACGACTCGCGGTGAAAGGCGATCTCGTGGAAGCGTGCGACCGCCCAGGGGTCGAGCGGTGAGCCCCTCCGACCGGCTGGAACGCTACCGGGCCAAGCGGGCCGGCGACCGCACACCCGAGCCCTTCGGGGGCGAGGGCGCCACCCCCGCCACCGGGCATCTCTACGTCTTCCACAAGCACCGCGCCCGCAACCTGCACTGGGACCTGCGCCTGGAGCTGGACGGGGCGCTGGAGAGCTGGGCGGTTCCGAAGGGTCCGTCGCCCGATCCGTCGGACAAGCGGCTGGCGATGCACGTGGAGCCGCATCCGCTGGACTACGCCGAGTTCGAAGGGGTCATCCCCGAAGGCGAATACGGAGCCGGACCCTCCATCGTCTGGGACAAGGGGACCTGGATCGCCGTCGAGGACCCCTACGAGGGCCTGGCGAAAGGCAAGCTCCTCTTCGAGCTCAGGGGCTACAAGGTGCGGGGCCTGTGGACCCTGGTGCACACCCCGAAGGCGGGGGAGAACCACTGGCTCCTCATCAAGGAGCGCGACGGCTGGGTCCAGGCGGGGGTGGGCACGGAAGCCTATCCCGACGACTCCATCTATTCGGGACTGCGTGTGGAGGAGCTTCCCGCCGCCACGGCGCGCGCGGCGGAGATGGCCCGACGCGCGGCCCGAATGGGGGCCGGGGAGCGGCCGCCGCGGGCCCGGGACGTGCGCCTCATGCACGCCACGCGGCGGGAGGCGCCCTTCGACGACCCGGCCTGGGTGTGGGAGCTCAAGTACGACGGCTATCGGCTCGTCGCGGGCCGGGACGCGAACGGCGACGCCAGCCTGATCTCCCGCAACGGCAACGACCTCACGGCCACCTTCCCCGACGTCGCCCGGGCGATCCGCGGGCTACCCTACGAAGGCGTGGTCATGGACGGCGAGGTGGTCGTCCACGACGACGCGGGCCTGCCCTCCTTCGGCAGGCTCCAGAAGCGGGGCCGGCTGGTGAACCGCCGCGACATCGCCCGCGCCGCCCTCGAGCTGCCGGCCTCGTACTACGCCTTCGACCTGCTGGCCCTGGAGGGCGCCGACCTGCGCGGCCTGCCGCTCACCGAGCGGAAGGCGCTCCTGGAGGAGGTCCTGCCCTCCCTCGGCCCGGTCCGCTACTCCGAGCACATCCCCGAGCGGGGCACCGCCCTCTACGAGACCATGAGCGAGATGGGTCTGGAAGGCGTCGTGGGCAAGCGCGCCGACGGGGCCTACGAGGGTGGGCGCTCGGCGGCCTGGATCAAGGTGGCGGCCGTGCGCACCGACGATTTCGTGGTGGTGGGCTTCACGGGGGCGTCGATCGGCGGGGGCGCGCTGGGCGCGCTCCACCTGGCGCAGTGGGTGGGGGGAGAGCTCGTGTACGCCGGCAGCGTCGGCACGGGCTTCACGGCGGCGCTCGCGAAGGAGCTCCGCGCCGCCCTCGAGGCCCTGGAGGAGGAGCAGGATGGGCCTCCCGCCGAAGGAGCGCCGGGCGGCGGGAAGCACCGCTGGGTGCGCCCGCTCCTGGTGGCGGAGGTGCGCTTCCGGGAGATCACCGAGGCGGGCATGGTGCGCCACGCCTCCTTCCAGCGCCTGCGCGACGACAAACCGCCCGAGGCGTGCGTGCGCGACGGGGGCGAGCCTGCGGATGAGCCCCTTCCCGAGCCGCCCCCCGTGCCGCAGGAGGAGGCGCGGGTGGTGCCCTTCACCAACCTGGACAAGGTCTTCTGGCCCGACGCCGGCTTCACCAAGGGCGACCTCCTGGCCTACTACGAGGCCATCGCGCCCTGGCTGCTCCCGTACCTGGAGGACCGGCCGCTGGTGCTCACGCGCTTCCCCGACGGCATCGAGGGCAAATCGTTCTACCAGAAGGACGCGCCGCCGTGGGCACCCGACTGGATCCGCACCGTCCCGGTGTGGAGCGAGGGGTCGGAGAGGGAGCTCAACTACTTCGTGGCCGAGGACGTTGAGACGCTCCTCTACCTGGTGAACCTGGGCACCATCCCCCTGCACGTCTGGCACAGCCGGATCGGAGCCCTGGAGCGGCCCGACTGGTGCCTCCTGGACCTGGATCCCAAGGGCGCCCCCTTCGCCGACGTGGTGGAGGTGGCTCTGTTCCTCCACGACCTCTGCGAGGAGATCGCCCTGCCCCACTACGTGAAGACGTCGGGCTCGACCGGGCTCCACGTGCTCGTCCCCCTGGGCGGGCACATGGACTACGACCAGAGCCGCACGCTGGGCGAGCTGCTGGCCCGCCTCGCCGTGGGCGCCCTGCCGGAAATCGCCACCGTGGAGCGGGCGGTGCGCCGACGTGAGGGGAAGGTGTACGTGGACTTCCTGCAGAACCGGGGCGGGCAGCTCATGGCGGCGCCGTTCTGCGCCCGCGCGAAGCCCGGCGCCACGGTGTCGGCGCCGCTGCGCTGGAAGGAGGTCGGGTCTCGGCTCGAGCTGGCCGACTACACGATCCGCTCCGTTCCCAGGCGCATGCGCGCCCTGAAGGACGGCGATCCGATGGCGCCCGTACTGCGCGACGAGCCGGACCTGATGACGGCGCTGGCGGCGCTCACGGAGCGGGTGGCGGGCCAGGGCGGCTGAGCCCGGGAGTTGCCGCCTCGGCACGGCCGGCTCAGCTTTGACCCACCTTCATTCCGACGCCCTGCCCATGCGCCCATGAAATCCGATCCCCTGCGGGTCCTCCTGGTGGAGGACGAGCCCACCTCCCTCCATCTCATGGAGGAGATCCTCCACAGCAGGGGACACGAGGTGGACGCGTGCGACGACGCCGAGACGGGGTGGTCCTCGTTCGTCCAGCATCGCCACCTGCTGGTGATCCTGGACCGCTACCTGCCGGGGATGGACGGACTCGAGCTGTGCCGCCGGATCCGCGACACGCCCGACGCCGAGGATACCATCATCCTCTTCGTGACCGGCGCGGAGCGCCGCGAGGCGCTGGAGGACGCGCTGGAGGCGGGCGCCAACGACTACGTGGTGAAGCCCGTGGACGACCGCGTCCACGTGCGACTGGCCATCGCCGAGCGGCAGGTGCGCAAGCTTCGCGACCGGCGCCGCATCGAGCGCGAGCTGGAGAAGGGCTCCCTCTACGACCCGGTCACCGGGCTGCCCAACCGCAGCCTGCTCCTGGACCGTCTCGACCGGGCGGCCCGTCGGGCGGCCCGGCCGGCCAACGATCACCTGTTCGGCATCCTCCTCATCGACGTCCACGGCTTCCGCGAGGTGAACGACGTCCATGGCCGGGAGGCCGGCGATCGTGTCCTGGCGGAAGTGGGCGCGCGCCTGAGCCACTGCATCCGCACCACCGACACCGCAGCCCGCATGGTCAGCGACGAGTTCGCCCTCCTCCTGGACGGCATGCGCGACGTCAGCGACCCGACCCGGGTGGCGCAGCGCGTCCACGAGGCGCTGACGCGGCCTTTCTCCGTCGACGGTGGGGAGATCGCGCTGGGCGCGGCCATCGGGATCGCCATCAGCCTCACCGGCTACGAGCGCTCCGAGGACGTGGTGCGCGACGCGCAGCAGGCGCTGCAGCGCGCCCGGGCCGAGGGTCCCGGCACCAGCCGGCTCTTCGACCCGGTGATGCACGCGCAGGCCGTGAGCCGCCTTCGGCTGGAGACCCGGCTGCGGCGGGCGCTGGACCACGACGAGCTCATCCTCCACTTCCAGCCCATCATCTCCCTGGTCAGCGGACGCATCGAGAGCTTCGAGGCCCTGGTGCGCTGGCAGGATCCCGAGCGGGGGCTGGTGCCGCCGAGCGAGTTCATCCCCATCGCGGAGGAGACGGGGCTGGTCGTGCCCATGGGCTGGTGGGTCATGGAGCGGGCCCTCCAGCATCTGGCCGCGTGGCGCCAGGTGCTGCCCGAGGAGAAGCTCAGCGTCGCCGTGAACCTGTCGGCGCGCCACGTGGCCCAGGGCGACATCCTCGAGGCGGTGGCGGACGTCCTGAGCCGCGCGGGCATGACCGGCGCCGACCTCCACGTGGAGATCACCGAGACCTCCCTCATGCGGGGGCTCGAGGAGGTCGAGCGGAGCCTGCGGCGCCTCAAGGAGACCGGCGTCCAGGTGCACGTGGACGACTTCGGGACCGGGTACTCGTCGCTGGCGTATCTCTGCCGGCTGCCCATCGACCGCCTGAAGGTCGACCGCTCGTTCGTCTCCCTCATGGAGGAGAGCGCGGAGAACCTCGAGGTGGTCAGCACGATCATCCGGCTCGCCCACAACCTCTCCATGGACGTCGTCGCCGAGGGCGTGGAGACGGAAGAGCAGCTCGCCCTCCTCCGGGAGATGGGCTGCGACATGGTCCAGGGCTACCTCTTCTCCCGTCCGGTGGAGGGAGACGCGGTGGTGGGCCTCCTCCGCCGATTCGAGCCTCCCACGCCCGTCTCCTGACGGGAGCTCGGCACCCGCGAATGCCGCTTCCGACGGGGGTTTTCGGGCGATCGCCGGCGAAAAAGCCCCTCTGCCGGCTGAAGCCTCGACCGGCGGTCCGGCCCTTGCACTGATAAGGGGTGCATCCAACAACGACGGGCCGGCGCACGCGCCGGATCCGAGCTCGCTCGATAGATCCACGGAGGGCCCGCATGACAGCCGACGAACGACACCGCAGGAAGAAGCGTCGCATCTCGCGCATCCTCGAGACCGATAAGGGCCGCAAGCTGGCCATCGCCAGCGCGGTTGGCGTGGCAGGCATCGGGGCGTTCGGCGCCTCGGTGGACACCCCGACACCCACCGAGCAGCCCAGCTTCGACGACCCGGTGAAGGACGCCGTGGCCAAGACCATGGTGCAGCGCCTCGCCGGACAGGGCTGGGACCTGCCCAACGTGGACCACGAGCGCGTCGACTTCTGGGTGGACCGGTTCCAGAACAATCCGGACATGAGGGAGAAGTTCGAGGGCTTCCTTACCCGCGCGGGCCAGTACGTCCCCATGCTCTCCATCAAGCTGGCGGAGCGGGACATGCCCAACGACCTCATCTTCCTCGCGATGATCGAGTCGGGCTTCGACCCCACCGCCTATTCCCAGGCCCACGCCTCGGGCATCTGGCAGTTCATCGCGGAGACGGGCCGGCGCTACGGCCTGCGCGTGAACCACGCGGTGGACGAGCGGAACCACCCGGAGAAGGCCACCGAGGCGGCGCTGGACTACCTCACGGAGCTGCACGACCGCTTCGACTCCTGGTACCTCGCGGCGGCGGCCTACAACACGGGTGAGAACCGTGTGGGGCGCATCATGCGCGAGGAGTTCGGCACCGAGAAGGCGAGCTCGGAGCAGGACTACTACAAGATCTGGGACCGGCTCCCCCGGGAGACGCGCGACTACGTGCCCCTCATGATCGCCGCGGCGCGCATCGCGAAGGATCCCGGCACCTACGGCTTCGACCACATCGTGCCGATGGCGCCCGAGCACATCGAGGAGATCGAGGCGGCGCCGGGCACGCCGCTGGCGAGCATCGCCGACGCGGCCGGCGTGGACGCCCAGACCATCGTCGCGCTCAACCCGCACATCACGGGGGCGCGCACACCGTCGGACGCGACGTACCCGGTGCGGGTGCCGGGCGGCTCCACGGATCGGATCGCCGCGGCCATGGGCGACACCGGGACCCGGACGGCGCAGTAGCGGCCGTACGCTCCGACGCCCAAGGCGGGCACCCGGGAGAGCGGGTGCCCGCCTTCGTGCGTTCGGTGCCGCCGGGACCCCTTCTTAGAGATCCTCCTCCACGTGCAGCCCCATCTCCTCCAGGGTCGCCACGATCTCGGACACGTGCTCGCGGCCCCGGGTCTCGAGATGCATGACGATCTCCACGTCGCCCACCGAGATGTCGGCGAAGGCGCGGCGGTGGGCCGTCTCCAGCACGTTGGCGCCCCGGTCGGCCACGACCCGGGTGAGGGAGGCGAGCGAGCCCGGCCGGTCACGCATCTTGACCATGAGGCGCACGAGGCGCCCGTCGGAGACCAGGCCCCGGTCGATGATGCGCGACAGCATGTTGACGTCGATGTTGCCGCCGCTCAGCACGGGCACCACCACGTCGTCGGCGTCCACCTCGATCTTGCCGTTCAGCAGCGCCGCCGGCCCGGCGGCTCCCGCGCCCTCGACGACGGTCTTCTCCCGCTCGAGGAGGAGGAGGATGGCCGAGGCGATCTCCTCCTCGCTCACCAGGACGATGTCGTCCACCAGCTCCTCGACGATGGGGAAGGTGAGCTCCCCGATGCGCTTCACGCTGATGCCGTCGGCCAGCGTGTCGGCGCTCTCGATGGCCACCAGCCGCCCCGCC
>JAHWKH010000014.1 GCA_019347995.1 Gemmatimonadota bacterium
GGGAGCGGACCGGCTCGGATCCGCTTTCTTTGGTGCCAGGGCTCAACTTCACGGGGCCGTACCGCCCGATAACTGCTTAGGCCGACTTAGCGCGCGGGCGCCGGTGCGGAAGCAGCCAGGACAACCGATCAGGAGAAACGGAGCGCATAGACGCGAATGCTTGTAGCTGAGCTTCAGGAACTCGAAGAGGTGAAGAACCTGTTGGCCAAGGGCCAGCAGGTCGGCGTCCTGACCTTCGGCGAGATCGCCACCGCGGTCGCCGAGGTCGACGCGGACGGTGTCGCTCATCCCTGGTCCCGGATCCGGTCGTGCTCCCGGGGCGACAGCACGTCCGGGACCCTGGCGGCCCACGACAGCACCGCCTCGGCCACCTCCTCGGGCGCGACCGTGCGATGCTCCACCTCGGGCACGCCCCAGCGCAGGATGTGCACGCGGCCCAGCCCGATCCCCTCGGATGCGGGGAAGCCGTCGAGGACGATGGCGCTCATGTCACTCCTCCTGGAAGCCGCGGCCCACGAGATCGGTCAGGGCCTGCAGGGCGTCGGGGGCCTCCTCGCCCTCGCAGCGGATGGTGATGCGGCTGCCGCACTCGGCGGCGAGCATGAGGACGCCCATGATGCTCTTTCCGTTCACCTGGAGGCCGTCCTTCTCGACCGCCACCTCACAGGGGTAGCGAGCCGCCAGCTTCACGAACTCGGCTGCCGGGCGGGCGTGCAGCCCCGCGCGGTTCACGATCTCCACCGAGGTCTCCTGCGTCTGCGAGTCGCTCATGCCACCCATCCGACGAGAGTGATGCCCGCCACGGCACCCACGACCGCGAGAGCGGCGGGACGCCAGGCGCGAAGGCCCGCCAACAGCCCCAGCACGAAAGCCGCGCCGGCCAGGGCGGACCAGAATCCGGGCAGCCCCCCGAGGCCGCCCATCCTCACGAGGAGCTCGCCCGACAGGAGTCCCAGCGCGACGCAGCCCACGCGGATGATGCGCTCGGCGTGGCGGCCCAGCGCCGCTTCGCGCAGCCGGCCCGCCACCTCCGTGCCTTCCCTCAGGCCGACATCGAAGCCCCAGAGCCGCAGGCCGAGATGGCCGACGTTGTAGAGCGCCAGGAACACCACCACGGCCACCCACGGCGGGGCGCCCACGGCCCACAGGACCAGACCCAGCAGCATCGTGGTGGGAAGCCACGCCGCCCACACCAGGTTGTCGCCCAGGCCGCCCAGGGGCCCCTTGATGGCGACCTTGAAGCGGCCCACGAGCGCCGGGTCGCTGCCGTCGGCTTCCAGCCGCGCCACGGCCCCCAGCGCGATCCCCGAGAGGTAGGGGTGGGTGTTGAAGTGCTCCACGTGCCGTGCCAGCGCCTTCTCCAGCTCCTGCCGATCGCGCCGCAGGCGACGCAGCACCGGGAGCAGCGCGAACGCGAAGCCTCCCCCCATCATCGTGTGGTAGTTCCAGGACCCCTGGATGGTGAAGGAGCGCAGGAACGCCGACCAGCGCGCGGCGCGGGGAACGGGAGCGCCGCTCACAGGAGCCACGCTCCCAGGGCGCCCGCCGCCAGTCCGGCCGCGAACAGATCCCTTCGCCGCCGGAACCCGCCGAAGCCGCGCAGGAGGGCTCCCACCGAGACCGCCCCACCCACCAGCAGGAGGCCCAGGGTGTTCCCCGCGGCCAGGGGCCACGAGCTCGCCAGGGCCGCCACCACCAGCCTCCCTACCAGCACGCCCGACGCCGTCACGAGCATCCCACGCAGGAAGTCCAGGACGATGGCGCCGAGGTGACCCGCCACCACCCGCCCCGGGGTCACGGACGTCCTCCCCGGATCGGGGGCGAGGCGGACGCTGAAGGTACGCAGGCCACTGATCGTCAGCCCGCCGATATGGCCCCAGACCAGGCCCACCGCCACGCCCAGGGCCAGGGCTCCGGGAAGGTCGCCTGCCGCCGCCGATCCCACCGCCACCACCGTGGCGGTGGCGCCCTCGGGGAAGCGCGCGCCACCCACGGGGAGCGACACCAGCAGGTAGATCTCCAGGATCGCTCCGACCAGGGCGCCCGTCATGGGATCGCCCACCACCCAGCCCGCCAACAGCCCAACCACGAGCGGCCTGGAGACCATGAACTGGCCCACGGACGTCTCGTCGAGGGCCAGGAGCCCGCCCACGAATGAGAGGGGCAGGAGACTCACCGGTCCACCAGGTCCTCGAGATGCACCTTGTGCGAGCCCGGAAGGTCGCGTGCGCTGACGTCCGCTCCCTCCTCGGCCAGCTCGCGCACGCGCTCCCGGTCGGCTTCGTTCAGGTAGAGATAGGGCAGCACCGCCACGCGGCCCGGGGCGTGGTGGATGCCCCCGAGGTTGACCTTCTCTCCCCGCAGGCGTCCCTCTCGCGCCAGTCGCACCATGGTGCCGAGATCGCGGGTCAGGAGCACGCTCCTCACCGGGTCCTGGCGCCACGTCTCCAGCTGCTCCCGCGCCTGCTCCACGGTGAGGAACTCGGCCACCGATCCGTCGGCCAGCCCCAGGCGGTAGAGCTCCTGCTCCCAGCCGCTCTCCGCGAGCTGGTCGTCGACGACGAGGTAGCGCCGCGGACGGAGCTGGCTTCCCCACCCCAGCACCACCTGCCCGTGGATGAGGCGCTCGTCGACCCGGTACAGGACGATGGGCATCGCCTCAGCCTCCGGCCGCCGGACGGCTCAAGGAGCCTCCGAGGGTGCAGGAAGGGCCTGGATGCCCTTCCTGCCCGACTCGACCAGCCGCACCACGAGCGCGTCCAGGGGCATCTCGCGGTTGAAGACGAAGTCCAGCAGCATGGGCAGGTTCGCGCCGCACACCACGGCGCGGGGAGCGCGCCCCCTGCACGAGAGGCGCGCCGCCATGGCGCAGCTCCCCGACTGGAGGTCCGTGAAGATCACCGCCGGGGCGTCGCCCGCCAGACGGTCGAGCTCGTCCATCAGGCTCTCCGGCCCGCGTCCCTCGTTGGAGAGGGGCACCAGGGCTTCCTCCGGGGTCCCGGCGATGGTGCGGACCGCGTCCACCATGCCCTCGGCCATGCGCCCGTGGGTGAAGACGATGCCGCGCACGGCGGCCACCGGCTCACTCATAATCCTGCTCCAGGTACTCCCGGACCGGACGCATGGCGTCCTGCAGATGCTGGTCGAAGGCCTGGGCGGCGTTCACCCCCGAATAGCGGAGGAGGTGGTTCATGGCCAGGACCTCGGAGATCACCGTGATGTTCTTTCCCGGGTTCAACGGCACCGTGACGCGGGGCAGCGTCACGCCGAGGATCGTGGTGTCGTCCTCCTCGAGCCCCGTGCGGCTGTAGTCCCGGGTGTTGTCCCAGTGCTCCAGGTGGACCACCACCTCCATCCGCTTCTGCTGGCGGATCGCCCGGATGCCGAACAGCGCGCGGATGTCGATGATGCCCACGCCGCGGATCTCCATGTGGTGGCGCTGCAGCTCGTGGCCCTGCCCGATGAGGATGTCGATGCCCCGGCGCGTGCACATGACCAGGTTGTCGGCCACGAGCCGATGGCCGCGCTCCACGAGATCGAGCACGCACTCGCTCTTCCCCACCCCGCTCTTCCCCACGAAGAGGAGCCCCACGCCGTACACGTCGGCCAGCGATCCGTGCAGGGTCGTGAACGGGGCCAGCGCGGCCTCCAGGAAGGGCTTGATGCGGTGGTAGAAGTCCCGCGTGGTGAGGTCGCTGCGGATGACGGGGATGCCCGCCTCCCGCGCGACCTCCACGAAGTAGGGCGGCACGGCCTGGCCTTTGGTGACGAAGACCACGGGGATGTCGAATGCGAACAGGGCCTCGAGACAGCGACGTCCCTCGTCCCCACCCAGCGCGTCCAGGTAGGTCATCTCGGTCTCGCCGAAGACCTGCGGGCGGTCCTCGGCGAAGCGCTTCGTGTAGCCCGCCAGCGCGAGGCCCGGGCTGGAGATGTCGGGGTCGGCGATACGCCGATCGAGCCCGTCCTCGGCCGTGAGAGGCTCCAGGGCGAGCGATGCGCGCTTGGCGTCGAGGAGGTCCCGCACGGTGAGAGGCTTCCGACGACCCTCTTCGCTCACGAACCGGCTCCGGACATCCATGTCCCGGCCCGGCCGCGGATGGGAGGGGGGACGTCGACGTGGTGGGTGACGATCTGGATGCGCATCGATTCTCCGGTGGAGCGACCCCGCACGCGCGGGCGACCCGGGCGACGGAAGCTAATCGGGGCCGGAAGCGGCCACCACCCGGGTACGGAGCACCTCCAGGACCCGCCGGGCCGCGGTGTCCCACGAGAAGCCTTCGGCGAACGCCCTCGCCCGCCGCCCCATCGCGTCGCGTGCCGCCGGATCGGTGAGGAGGGTCTCGATCCGGTCGGCCAGGAGGTCCACGTCTCCGTGGGGCACCAGGAATCCGGTCTCGCCGTCCACCACCGAGTCGCGCAGCCCCGGTGCGTCGCTCGCGACGGTGGCGGTGCCGCAGGCCGCCGCCTCGAGGTTGGCGATGCCCCAGCCCTCCTTGGGGGAGGTGAGGACGTGGATCCAGCTACGGCGAAAGAGCTCCAGCTTCTCGTCCTCCTCCACGAATCCGCGGAAGCTCACGCGCCCGCCGAGTCCCAGCCGGTGAACGAGGCGCTCCAGGTCGGGCCGGTGGTCGCCCTTGCCGGCGATCACCAGCCGCCCGTCCACGCGCCGCTCCCGCAGGCGGGCCATGGCCAGGATCGGCAGGTCCACCCGTTTGTATTTCTTGAGCCGGCCCAGGTAGAGGAGCGTCGGTACCTCGAAGCGCTCCTCTCCCGGCGTGTAGTGGGCGGTGTCGACGCCGTTGGGAATGACGGCGATGCGGGAGCGCTCGACGCCCCGCTCCTCCAGGTCTTCGGCGGTGCTCCGTGACACGGCGATCACGGGAGAGCCCCGGAAGACCCGCGGCACGGGCCGCTCCAGCAGCCACGTCAGGGCCGCCACCGGGACGCTGGCTTCGTGGAACGCGGTGGAGCCGAAAAGGTGGTGGACCAGGAGGACGGTCGGGGGGCCGCCCCACGTGGGCGTGAAGAGCGGGATCTTGTTGAGGTCCTCCACGACGACGTCGAAGCCTGCGTCCGCCAGGTGGCGTCGGAAGTAGCGCCGGGCCCGGAATGCGAAGGAGTGGCGCCCGCCGGCCCGGTGGACGTCCATGCCGTCGAGGCGGGTCCGGGGCGCGCTCCCCGGGAATCCGGAGCACAGGATCGACACCTCGTGCCCCCAGCCGGCCATGCGGCCGAAGACCTCGTGGAGATGCGCCTCGGCCCCACCGGCCTGGGGATTCTCCCGGTCCAGCCAGTTCACCACCAGGATCCGCAGCGGCCCCTCGCCCTCCCGGGCGCTAGCCGACGACGGGTGCACGCTTGTAGATCGCGTCCAGAACCCCGTTCACGAAGCGCGGCGATTCGTCGCCGCCGTACTGCTCCGCCAGCCGGATGCCTTCCCGGATGGAGACCTTGGGCGGGACATCGTCGAAGAAGAGCATCTCGGCGGCGGCGAGGCGGAGCGCGCCCCGGTCCACGTGGGAGACGCGCTCCAGGCGCCAGTTGTCCAGGGCCGCCTCCAGGGCGCGGTCCACCTCGGGAAGGTGGTCGTCCAGCGCCTCGAGGAGCCGCCGCACGTACGGGATCCGGGCCGGTGCGATGCGTCGGGTGGCCATGGTCTCGACGAGCGCGTCGCGCAGCGTGCCCGGGCGGCCGCCCGATTCCCACCGGTAGTGGATCTGCAGGGCCCAGCTGCGGGCGCGGCTGCGGTCGATACGCTCCCGCCGCGCCAGGGGGGCGTCCTGGCTCACGGGCGCCCCGCGCGCACCGGCGGCCGCAGGCGGTCGAACAGCTCTGCCATCTCCAGGGCCGCCAGCGCCACCTCCCGGCCCTTGTCGCCCCGGTCCGGGTCGGCGCGCTCGACCGCCTGGGCGTCGGTTTCCGTGGTGAGGACGCCGAAGACCACGGGCAGGTCGTGGTCCAGGGCGACCCGCCCCAGCCCCCGGGCCGTCTCGGCGGCGATGACGTCGAAATGAGGGGTCTCGCCCCGCACCAGACAGCCCAGGGCGAGCAGGGCGTCGTGGCCGGACCTCCGAGCCAGGCGGGCACAGGCCTGGGGCAGCTCCCACGCCCCGGGCACCCGGTGGACGTCCACGGTGCCGGCGCCGTGCTCCCGGAGGGTGGCCACGGCGCGCTCCAGAAGGACCTCGGTCACGTGGCCGTTGAAGCGCGAAGCCACCACGGCGAAGCGGCGGCCCACGCCGCTCACGCGGCCAGCGAGGGCGGAGGCGTACGACGCGTCGCTCAAAGAATATGACCCATCTTGAGGCGCTTCGTCTCCAGGTAGTCCGCGTTGAAGCGTCCCGGTCTCACCATGAGGGGCTCGCGGCCGGTGATCTCGAGGTCGTAGCCGTCCAGCCCCACCACCTTGCGGGGATTGTTCGTGAGGATGCGGATGGAGTGGAGCCCCAGGTCCAGGAGGATCTGGGCTCCGATGCCGTAGTCGCGCAGGTCGGGCTTGAAGCCCAGCGCCTCGTTGGCCTCCACGGTATCCTGGCCCCCGTCCTGGAGCTCGTACGCCCGGATCTTGTTGCCGAGGCCGATGCCCCGCCCCTCCTGCTTCAGATACACGATGGCTCCGGCGCCCTCCTGCTGGAGCCGCTCCATGGCGGTGGACAGCTGCTCGCCGCAGTCGCACCGCATGGACCCGAAGACGTCGCCGGTGAGGCACTCGGAGTGCATGCGCACCAGCACGTCGGGCTTGCCTTCGATGTCGCCCTTGACCAGCGCCACGTGCTCCCGGTCGTCCACCAGGCTCTGGTAGGCGATGACGCGGAAGTCGCCGAAGCGCGTCGGCAGCGTGGCCTCGGCGATGCGCTCGACGAGGCGCTCCTTGGTGAGGCGGTAGGCCACGAGCTGGGCCACGGTGATGAAGCGCAGCCCGTGTTTCTCGGCGAAGACCTCCAGCTCGGGGCGCCGCGCCATGATCTCCTCGAACATGGGGCCGACGCCCCCGTAGAGGTGGCCCGGGAGCCACAACCCCAGGGACCAGGCGATGACCATCATGAACATGCCCTGGAACGTGTTGGTCCAACCGATGGCGGTCACGCCGGAGCCCAACACGTACCAGACGACGATGGCGTAGGCCACGGCGGCGCCCAGCCAGAGCGGCACGTGACCCTCGGTCACGGCCTCGATGACGATGCCGGCCCCGCGCATCTGGACGGTCACATAGGGCACGAACGCCGCCACCGACAGCAGGGCGAGGAGGAGCGACAGCGAGCGGGACGGGAAGCGTCCGCGCAGGAGCTGGGCCTGGGTCACGTAGCCCTGGCGCCGGCCCACCTGCGCGACCTTCGGCCCCACCCAGTACCACGGCGCCACGCCCAGGACGCCGTAGCTCAGGATGTAGAAGGCCGCCGCGCCGCGGGAATAGGCCCATCCCGGCCCGCCCAGGAAGGCGAAGGCGCTGAAGACCGTGGCGCCCGTGACGAAGTACATGACCAGCAGGCCGAAGCTCCGGTCGCCGGCCACGTAGCCCGTGACGCTCTTCGAGCTCCTGCGGCCCGCTGCCAGGCCGATCGCCAGCGTGACGGCCAGGTAGCCCGCGATGACGACGGTGACCCACTGCCAGCGCTCCACGTCAGCGCGAGCCCCGGTCGCGGCGGCGGCGCGTCTCGGCCCGGTCCAGCAGCCAGAGCACGGGCACCGCGCCGGCCACCCAGGCGGCGATCCAGGCCATGACGAACGGCAGACCCAGCACCCGGGGCTCGACGCGGTTGAACGGGATCACGCCCGGCCACGTGACCGCCACCGCCATGGCGATGAGGTACGCGGCGGCGAAGGCCCGGGCGGCTCGAACGCTCATGCCCGCCGCCCGCCCGGACGCGCGCACACCGGGGCCGTCCTCAAGGGGTTCCCCCCACCGTGTCGCCCCGCTCGCGGAGCAGGACGTCCAGCGGCACGCGGACGCCATGCTCGGTGGCGCGGGCGAGCTTCGAGAAGTAGCCCCACGCGGCCTCGGAGGAGGCCCGCACCAGGGCGCCGCCGTCACCGCCGTACGTGCTCATCACGGCGAGAGCATACGGGCGCCCCGGCAGCCCCACCAGGGCCCACACCGTGGTCACCCCCTCCACGCCACCGGGCTTGAACGCCACCGGGACGCCCGACGGGATCGGCGCCCCCACCGGTCCGCCCTTGGGGATCTCCAGGATGTCGCGCACCCGGGTGCACGCCGCCTCCGACAGGGGCAGGTCGCAGCGGTGGATGCGCGCCATGAGCATGGCCGCCTCCGCCGGCGTGGACAGGTTCTCCTCGCCGCGGGCCGAGGCGTCGGGCCGGATCATCTCCCGCTGGAGCCGTGTCGAGGGCGCCCCCAGGCGGTCCATGAGGGCGTTCACGGCGTCCATCCCGACCGTCCGGATCAGGACGTTGGTGGCCGTGTTGTCGCTCTCGGTGATCATGAGGACGGCCAGGTCCTCGAGGGAGAGGGCGGAGCCGCGCCGCGTGAGATGCTGGAGCACACCGCTGCCGCCCACGGCCACGTCGTCGGTGATCTCCACGCGCCGCAGGAGGATGTCCGGGTCGTCCTCGGCCCGCCGGAAGAGCTCCAGCAGAATGGGGATCTTGATGGCGCTGCCCTGGGGGAACACCAGGTCCTGGTTGGCCCCGATGCGGCGGCCGTCCACCAGGTCCACGATCTGGATCCCGGCCACGCCGTCGAAGTCGTTGGCCAGGGAGTCCAGGCGCCCCTGGAGGTTCTCGGCCAGGATGTCCCGGTGCCGGTCCTGGGCGTGGAGTGGGCCGGCCGCGAGGAGGATCATCATCGTGGGCAGGATCCAGCGGGTGGGGCGCACGGGGGGCTCCTTCCGGGTGTGGGTGGGACCGATGAACGGCTTACCGCAACTGGGAGGGTGGGAGGAGACGCGGAGGTGCCGGAGATCGGCCGGCAGATACAGGTTTCGTTTCTTCCTCATTCCTTCGCGTACGTTACCGCGCCCCGGAGCTCAGGCCAGCTCCTCCCACGCGAAAGGACCTCCGGCACCTCCGCGCTCCTCCCGATCTCCCGTTGCGGTACGTAGTCCGCGTTGTAGTTACACCCGACCCTACCGCCCGCGAAACTCCGGGTCCCTCTTCTCCACGAAGGCCCGCACGCCCTCGCGGCCGTCCTCGCTGGCGAAGGCGGCCAGGAAGAGCTCCTTCTCCAGCTCCAGGCCCGCCGACAAGGGCGTCTCCATGGCGGCGCGGACCGACTGCTTGATGAGACGCAGCGACACCGGGCTCCAGCGGGCCATGCGGTGGGCCAGCTTGACGGCCTGCTCCACGTGCTGGCCCTCGTCGACCAGGAGCTCCACCAGGCCGATGCGGTGGGCCTCCTCGGCGTCGATCATGTCGCCGGTCAAGGCGATCCGGAGCGCCTGCCCGGGACCCACCAGGCGCGCCAGGCGCTGCGTGCCGCCGGCGCCGGGAATGAGGCCGATGCGGATCTCGGCCTGGCTGAATCGGGCCGTGCGGTCGGCGACGCGCACGTCGCACGCAAGGGCCAGCTCCGAGCCGCCGCCCAGGCAGTCGCCGTGCACGGCGCACAGGATCGGCTTGGGAAAGGCGGCGACCGCGTCGTACATCCGCCGGCGCTGATAGACCTCGCGCTGCTCCCAGGGCTCGCGGCCCGCGAACTCGGTCACGTCGGCGCCGGCCACGAACGCCTTCTCGCCGGCGCCGTGCAGGACGGCGGCCTTCACCGTCTCGTCGCCGGCCAGCGCGTCCACGAGCTCCATGAGGCGCTGGCGGACGGACTCGTTGAGGGCGTTGAGCTTGTCGGGGCGGTTGAGGGTGAGGACGGCCACGGGGCCGTCCTTCTCGAGCAGGATGGGGTCGTCGCTCATGGTCCCGGGGGCGTGGTGAGGCGTGGAAGGGGGAGCCGACGGCGTCGGCTCCGGCTCATTCGCTCCAGTCGTAGAAGCCCTGTCCCGCCTTCTTGCCGGTCTTCCCGTCGGCCACCATTCGGCGCAGGATCGCGGGTGGGCGGAAGGCGTCGGAGCCCAGCGTCTCGTGCAGGTATTCGGCGATACCGAGGCGCACGTCGAGGCCCACCAGGTCGGTGAGCTTCAGCGGACCCATGGGGTGGCGGTAGCCCAGCTCCATGGCCCGGTCGATGGCCTCGGGCTCCGCGACACCCTCCTCCACCATGCGCATGGCCTCCAGGCCCAGCACGACGCCGAGCCGCGAGGACGCGAAGCCGGGCGAGTCCTTCACCACCACGGGCTCCTTGCCCAGGCGGCGGACGAAGGCGAGGGCCGACTCCATCGTCGCCTCCGACGTCGCGGGGCCCCGTACCACCTCCACCAGCGCCATGATGTGGACGGGGTTGAAGAAGTGCAGACCCAGGAAGCGCTCGGGCCGGTCGAGGGCTTCGGCGATGGCGGCGATGGACAGGGACGAGGTGTTGGTGGCCAGGAGGGAGCCTTCGGGCGCCGCGGCCTCCACCCGTGCGAAGATGTCGCGCTTGAGCTCCAGCTTCTCGGGCGCCGCTTCCACGACCAGGTCGGCGCCGGCCACCGCGTCCTCGAGGTCGGCCGAGGTCGTGAGGTTCTCCAGCGTCTCTTCGCGCTCCGGGCCGGTCACCTTCCCGAGCCGCACTCCCTTGTCGAGGTTGGCGGCGACCCGCGCCCGGGCCCGCTCCAGCGCCGCGGCGTCGATGTCGAAGAGCGTGACCCGGTGTCCCGAGGCCGCGGCCACCTGGGCGATGCCGTGCCCCATGGTGCCGGCGCCCAGGACCGTCACGGTGGAGGTGGTGGACGGGGAGTCCACGTCAGGCCCCCTCCACCAGGGTCGCGATGCCCTGGCCCACGCCGATGCACATGCTGGCCAGTCCCCGGCGGGCGCCCCGGCGGCGCATCTCGTGGACCAGCGTCGTGAGGATGCGCGCACCCGAAGCCCCCACCGGGTGCCCCAGCGCGATGGCGCCGCCGTTGGGGTTCACGCGCGCTTCGTCGAGACCCAGCTCCCGGATGCAGGGGATGGCCTGTGCGGCGAAGGCCTCGTTGAGCTCGACGACGTCGAGATCGTCGATGCTCCAGCCGGCCCGCTCCAGCGCGCTTCGCGTCGCCGGCACGGGACCCATCCCCATGCGGTGGGGCTCCACGCCGGCCACGGCCCCCTTCACGACGCGCGCCAGGGGCTCCAGACCCAGCGCCTTCGCCCGCTCCGCCTCGACGACGAGGAGCGCGGCGGCGCCGTCGTTGATCCCCGAGGCGTTGCCCGCGGTGACCGTGCCGTCCTCCTTCTTGAACACCGGGCGGAGCCCGGCCAGGTCCTCCGCGGTGGTGTCGGGGCGGGGATGCTCGTCGGCCGTCACGATGTCCGGCTCACCCCTGCGGCGGGGAACCTCCACCGGCACGATCTCGTCGTCGAAGCGCCCCGCCCCCGTGGCCGCGGCGGTGCGCCGCTGGCTCTCCAGGGCGAAGGC
The DNA here is from genome assembly GCA_019347995.1 of Gemmatimonadota bacterium. Next base: position 11,450 of record JAHWKH010000014.1, read on the forward strand.
GTCCTGCTCCTCCCGGGTGATGCCGAACTCCTCCGCCACCACCTCGGCGGTCTCGCCCAGCCCGATGGTCCACACCTCGGGGAGCGCGGGGTTGGGAAACCGCCATCCCAGGACCGTGTCCGCCGTCTCGGGGAGGCCGCGCGGGTAGGCGTGGGCCGGCTTGAGCATCACCCAGGGCGCGCGGCTCATGCTCTCGACTCCGCCGGCGACGAAGACGTCACCCTCCCCGGCGGCGATGGCGTGGGCGGCGGAGAGGACGGCCTGCATCCCGGAGCCGCACAGGCGGTTCACCGTCTGCCCCGGCACGCTCACGGGCAGCCCTGCCCGCAGAAGGGCCATGCGCGCCACGTTGCGGTTGTCCTCGCCGGCCTGGTTGGTGCAGCCGAAGATCACGTCGTCGACCTGCTCGCCGTCGACGCCCGACCGCTGCAGCAGGGCCGCGATGACGCAGGCGGCCAGGTCGTCGGGCCGGACGGCGGCCAGCGCGCCTCCGTGGCGGCCGATGGGGGTGCGCACGGCATCGACGATGACGGCCTGTCTCAAGGGATCTCCCTGTACGGGTCGGAGGAGAGGGCAGTCAGTCCAGGGCCACCCAGACCGACTTGACCTGCGTGTACTTCTCCAGCGCGGCCTGCCAGCCAAGGTCGCGGCCGAAACCGCTCTGCTTGAAGCCGCCGAAGGGCGAGGCCGAATCGTAGCGGTTGTACGTGTTGATCCACACGGTGCCCGCCTGCAGCTCGGACGCGAAGCGGTGCGCCTTGCCGACGTCCCGGGTCCAGATGCCCGCCGCCAGCCCGTAGATGGTCCGGTTCGCCTTGTCGATGGCGTCGTCCAGGTCGTCGAAGGGCATGACCGCGGCCACGGGCCCGAAGATCTCCTCGCGGGCGATGGTCATCTCGGGCTCCACGTCGGCGAAGACCGTCGCCGTGACGAAGTTCCCCCTGCCTTCGTGGGTGGCCCGCTCGCCTCCGGCGACCAGGCGGGCTCCCTCCTTCTTGCCGGCTTCCACGTAGCGCATCACCCGCTCGAGCTGCTCCTCGCTCACGATGGCGCCGAGTCGGGTGCCCTTGTCCATGGGGTCGCCAATGGTCATGCCGGCCGAGCGCTTGCCGAACTCCGTGACGAAGTCGTCGTAGACCGCACGCTCCACCAGCACCCGCGAGCCTGCGGCGCACACCTCGCCCTTGCCGTAGAAGATGCCGGTGGCGGCGCCGCGCACGGCCGCCTTCAGGTCGGCGTCGGCGAAGACGATGTTGGCGCTCTTGCCCCCCAGCTCGAGCGAGACCTTCTTGAGCGTCTCGGCGGCCTCGCGCATGACCGTCTTGCCCACCTCGGTGGAGCCCGTGAAGGCGATGGCGTCCACGTCGGGGTGGCGCACCAGCGCCGCGCCCGCCGTCTCGCCGAAGCCCGGCACCACGTTCAGCACGCCCGGGGGGAGGCCCGCTTCGGCGGCCAGCTCCCCGAGCCGCAGCGCCGTGAGCGGTGTCTGCTCGGCGGGCTTCAGGACCACCACGTTCCCGCAGGCCAGGGCGGGGGCCACCTTCCAGGCCGCCAGCGAGAGGGGGAAGTTCCACGGGACGATGCAGCCCACCACCCCGATGGGCTCGCGCAGCGTGTAGTTGAGAAAGGGTCCGCTGACCGGGATGGTGTCGCCGTGGACCTTGTCGGCCATGCCCGCGAAGTAGCGGAAGTTCTCCACCACCGAGGGAAGGTCGACCTTCCGCGACTCGAAGTACGGCTTCCCGTTGTCCCTCGTCTCCAGGGCGCCCAGCTCGTCGGCATGGGCCTCGATGACGTCGGCCAGCTTCCACAGGAGCGCCGAGCGCTGGTGGGGGTCCATGCGCCGCCACTCGGGAAGCGCGCCGCGCGCCGAAGCCACGGCCCGCTCCACGTCGGCCTCGCTTCCCGCCGCCACCCGGGCGATGACCTCTCCGGTCGCGGGATTCTTCGTCTCGAAGGTCTCGCCCGACGCGGCGTCGCTCCACGCGTTGTCGATCCAGATCCCGCTGCCCACGGTCTCGCTCACGCCCCGCTCCAGTCTGGATGGATCTCCTGCTTCGAACCCGGCGGAAGCGCCCACGCGCTCCCGCCCGCTCCCCGGCCGTGCCCCCGCGGCCCGACGAAAAGCGCGGCGGAGCCCGGCGATGCCGGACCCCGCCGCGGCGAGTGGTCCTCCGTCACTTCCCCGTGAAGGCCGCCTTGCGCTTCTCGACGTACGCCGCGATGCCCTCCTTGGCGTCCGCGCTGGCGAAGAGCTGCTGCTGGAGCTCGCGCTCCAGCGTGAGCGCCTGCTCGAAGGGCAGCCCCACGCCCGTCTGCACCGCGCGCTTGATGTTGCCCACCGCCTTGCTGGCCTTGTTGGGCGTGGTGAACTGCTTCGCGTACTCCAGCGCCTTGCCGAGGAAATCGTCACGGCTGTCGGCGTCGATGACCTGGTTCACCAGGTTCTTGTCGAGGCCTTCGTCGAACTCGAACACGTCACCCGTGGCCATCAGCTCGATGGCGTGGGACTTCCCGACGATGCGGCACAGGCGCTGGGTGCCCCCGGTACCGGGAAGCACGCCCAGGTTCACCTCGGGCAGCCCGATCTTGCCCGCGCCCCTGCGTGCGATGCGCAGGTCGGCCGCCATGGCGATCTCGAGCCCTCCGCCCACCGTGTGCCCGTTGAGCGCGGCGATCACCAGCTTGGGCGTGTGCTCGAGCCGGTTGAGCGTCTCGTTGGCGTGGAGGCAGAAGTAGTACTTGAACGTCGGGTCCGCCTCGTTGAGCATGGAGATGTTGGCGCCGGCGCAGAAGAACTTCTCACCGGCGCCCGTGAGGACGATCACCTCCACGTCGGTGTCGAAGCGGGCGCGAACGATG
>JAHWKH010000150.1 GCA_019347995.1 Gemmatimonadota bacterium
GGGGCCCGGTCAGCGCCAGCAGACCGCCGCGTCCGTCCGCAGCGCTGCGCAGCAGCTGGGCGACGGTACCCAGCGCTGACTCCCGGCCGGCGAGCGGCAGCGTGCCTGACATGGGCGCAGCCTACGACGCCCGGCCACCGGCCCTGCACCACCGCGGCGGGGTCAGCCGTCGTGCTGGGAGGAGCCGGAAGGGGTTCCCGGGGTTAGGGTGGAGCGGTCATGACCGCCACCGCCACCGACGGCCGACTGTCCCCGGAGTTCCGCCGTCGCAGCCTGCACCGCCTCGCCCGGGCCCTGGTGGAGAAGGACGTGAACGCCCTCAAGCAGGTGAGCGGGGTGGGGAAGAAGACCGCGGAGCGCCTGGCCCTGGAGCTCGCCGACAAGGTCCAGGACCTGGCGGTGAGCGGAGCCGGGACGGAGGAGACCGCCGCCCCCGGGGCGCAGGAGGCGGTGGCGGCCCTGGTCGCCCTCGGCTACAGCTTCACCGACGCCGACGACGCGGTCCGTGCGGTCCTGGAGGGGGCGGGAACCTCCTCGGCGGACGAGCTCATCCGCAGGGCGCTCCAGAAAGCATGAGCGAGCGACGCCAGGTGTCCGGGCGCACCGAGGTCACGACTCCCGAAGCGCTCCAGGAGGACGAGCGGTCCGAGCCCGGCCTGCGTCCGCAGCGGCTGGCCGAGTTCGTCGGCCAGGAGAAGGTGCGCGAGGCCCTGTCCATCTCCATCGAGGCCGCGCGCCAGCGGCGCGAGCCTCTGGACCACGTCCTCTTCCACGGCCCCCCCGGCCTGGGCAAGACGACCCTGGCGTCGCTCATGGCGCGCGAGCTCGGGGTGAACATCAAGAACACGTCGGGGCCGGTGCTCGAGAAGCCCGCCGACCTCGTGGGCATGCTGACGAACCAGCGCGAGGGCGACATCCTCTTCATCGACGAGATCCACCGTCTCAAGCCCATCATCGAGGAGTTCCTGTACCCCGCCATGGAGGACTGGCGGGTGGAGATCCGGCTCTCGGACGGCCCGCGGGCGCAGACCATGACGATGAACATCGAGCCCTTCACGCTCATCGGAGCGACCACGCGCTTCGGGCTGCTCACCGCTCCCATGCGCGCCCGCTTCGGCATCGTCCAGCGCCTCAACTTCTACCCGCCGGGAGAGCTCAAGACGATCGTCCGCCGCAGCGCCCGCATCCTGGGCGTGGAGGTCATGGAGGAGGGCAGCGACGAGATCGCCTGCCGGTCCAGGGGCACGCCCCGGGTGGCCAACCGCCTGCTCCGCCGCGTGCGCGACTACGCCCAGGTGCGCGCCGACGGCGTCATCGACCAGCAGGTGGCGCAGGCGGCGCTGGCCATGCTCGACGTGGACGAGTACGGGCTCGACGAGATGGACGCGCGTGTCCTCAAGACCCTCATCGAGAAGTTCGACGGAGGTCCCGTGGGCCTGGGCTCGCTCGCCGTCGCCATGGGCGAGGACGCCCAGACCCTGGAGGAGGTCTACGAGCCCTTCCTCATCCAGGAAGGCTTCCTCCAACGCACGTCCCGGGGGCGCCAGGCCACCCGCCGGGCGTACCGACGGTTCGGCTATACGATGCCGGCCGAGAGACGGGACGAGGGCCCGGGACCGCAGGGCTCGTTCTTCGAGGAGTGAGCGGCGGGGGGCGGCGCGTCTCGGAGTACGACTACGACCTGCCGGAGGGCAGGATCGCCCGCTACCCCGCCCAACGGCGCGACGAAAGCCGGCTGCTGGTCGTGCCCGGCGGGGGTGGGGATCTCGGGCACATGCGCTTCCGTGACCTGCCCGACCTCGTGCGTCCCGGCGACGTGCTGGTGGTGAACGAGAGCCGTGTGCTGCCGGTCCGGCTGCTTGGGAGCAAGCCCACCGGCGCTCCCTCCGAGATCCTGCTCCTGAGGCCCACGCCGAGGGCGGACGCCGACGATCCGCGGGAGTGGGAGGCGCTGGTGCGTCCCGGCGGCAAGCTCAAGCCGGGCCGCCGGGTGCTCGTGGCCGACGACCTGGCCGTGGACGTCGTCGACTCCCTCGAGGGCGGGGGGCGGGTGGTGCGCCTCGACACGCCGCTCCCGGCTCTGGAGGCCATCGAGCGCCACGGGCACGTGCCCCTCCCACCCTATCTGGGACGCGAGGACGAGCCCCTCGACCGGGAGCGCTACCAGACGGTGTATGCGCGCGTTCCGGGCTCGGTGGCGGCGCCCACGGCCGGTCTCCACTTCACGCCGGCGCTCCTCGACGCGCTCGAGGCGCGGGGCGTGCGTCGCGTCGCCGTAACGCTCGACGTGGGGGTGGGCACCTTCCGCCCCGTGGACGCCGAGGATCCGGCCGAGCACGACATGCATGCCGAGCGCTACCGCGTCGAGCCTGAGGCGGCTCGGGCCATCAACGAGGCGCGGGCGGCGGGAGGCCGCTGCTGGGCGGTGGGGACGACGGTGGTGCGGACCCTGGAGACGCTGGCCGACGGGCGGGGCGTGGTGCGGGCCGGCGCCGGCTCCACGCGCCTCTTCATCCGTCCTCCGTACCGCTTCCGGGCCGTGGACGCGCTCGTCACGAACTTCCACCTGCCGCGCTCCACCCTCCTGATGCTGGTGGCGGCCTTCGGAGGCTACGACCGCGTCATGGAGGCCTATCGGGTGGCGGTGCGGGAAGGCTACCGCTTCTACTCGTACGGAGACGCCATGGCCCTGCTGCCGGATCCGGACCGGGCCCCCGATGGATCCCTCGCGCCTCCGGGGTGAATCATGGACGGCGAAGGAGCAGCGTTCCCCCTTTCCGGGAGTCCCCAGTGGAGCTGGTGAAGACGATGCGGCTCGAAGTGAGCCGTGGCGAGTTCGACGTCTGCCTCTTCGCCGACGACGAAAGGGTCGTGGCGGTGAGCGTGGACATCGACTCGAGCTCGGCGGTGGCGGTGTTCGAGCGGCTCGCCAAGGCCATCTACGACGACGGCATCAAGCCCCTCGGCCTGCCGGCCGCCGACTTCACGCTCTTCGCGCGCCATCCGGGGGCGCGCGTGGAGTGGACGACCAACGAGCTTCTCTGGCATCCCGGCGACGAGCGGTACTCCGAGGCGGCTCCCGACTGGCGGCATCCGTCGCACGAGCAGGTCAGGGAGACAGTGGGGCCCGCCTTCGACGAATGCGCCGCGGCGGTGGCTCCCGCCGAGTGATCGGGATTTCGTGGAACGGTTCCTGCTTGCGACGTCGCTCCGACGGTCCGCGAACGCCTCCGGGACGACGCGGGCGGCGACCCTCTGACGGCGACGCGCGGTGGCTCTTATCTTTTCTCTGTCGCCTGCGGGCGACTTCGCCCACGTGACGCCGTTCCTGGTCGCTCAGCCATCAACCCAGCGGGAGCACGAACCGATGTTCAGCGTTCCCACGTATCTCGCCCCCAGCTCCATCCACGGCACCGGCGTCTATGCCGCCGAGCCCATCACGGCCGGGACGGTCATCTGGGATTTCACCCCCGGCGTCGACTGGGAGCTGTCGGAGGAGGAGCTGGCCGCGTTTCCGGAGCGCCTGCGGCACCAGATGGAGAGCTGGTGCTTCCTCCGGGAGGACGGCGTCTACGTCCTCTGCGGCGACAACGCCAAGTTCATGAACCACTCCTTCGAGCCGAACTGTGACGACAAGGGTGACGTCACGATGGCGGCCCGGGACATCGCGGCCGGCGAGGAGCTGACCTGCGACTATCGGGCCTTCGACTGGAAGACGAAGCAGGACGGACTCGAGTTCCAGCGCGCCGGCTGACCATAGCCTTCCCCTTTCGTCTAGAGGCCGCGGAAGGGCCCGCTCGCGCCGGGACCCTCGCCACACCCCATGGGCCGGTGAGGACGCCGGTCTTCATGCCGGTGGGCACGCTGGGCACCGTGAAGGGCGTGAGCCCCGACGAGCTGGAGGCCATGGCCGCCTCCATGATCCTGGCGAACACGTACCACCTGTACCTGCGGCCGGGGCACGAGCTGGTCCGCGAGCTGGGTGGGCTGCACGCGTTCATGCGCTGGGATCGACCCATCCTGACCGACTCGGGCGGCTTCCAGGTCTTCTCCCTGGCGGCGATCAACGAGATCCGCGACGACGGCGTCGTCTTCCAGAGCCACATCGACGGCTCGCGCCACGTCTTCACGCCCGAGCGGGTCATGGAGATCCAACGCACCCTGGGCGCCGACGTGGTCATGGCGTTCGACGAGTGCCCGCCCGGCGGATCCAGCCGGGAGGCGGCCCTGGCCGCCAACGAGCGCACGCTGCGCTGGCTGGTGCGCTGCCGTGACCGCTTCCGCTCCCTGGAGGCGGAGGGCGAGGTCCCTGCACAGGCGCTTTTCCCGGTTCTCCAGGGAAACGTCTACGACGACCTGCGCCGCGAGCACGTGCGCCAGTTCCGCGACGTCGACGACTGGCCCGGCTGGGCCATCGGCGGCCTGTCGGTTGGCGAGGCCAAGGTGGACATGTGGCGGGTCCTGGAGGTGCTCCACGGCGAGCTGCCCGTCGATCGGCCGCGCTACCTCATGGGCGTCGGCTATCCGGACGATCTCCTGGAGGCCATCGGCCGGGGGTGCGACATGTTCGATTGCGTCGCCCCCACCCGGAACGCCCGCCACGGCACCGCATGGACGCGGGAGGAGGGGCAGGTCAACCTGAAGGCGGCCCGCTTCAAGACGGACCGTCGGCCCGTGGATCCAGGCTGCGACTGCTACGCCTGCACCCGCTTCGACCGGGCCTACATCCGCCACCTCATGTCCAACGGCGAGCTCCTGGGCCTGCGCCTGGTCTCCCTCCACAACCTGCGCTTCCTGGTGCGCCTGGTCGAGGAGGCCCGGGAGCGGATCCTGGAAGGAGGCTTCGCCTCGTGGAGCCGGGACTGGCTGGAACGCTACCGAAGCGGCCGGGTCTAACCGGAGCCGCGCCCTTTCCACCCCCGAACGACGATGGGAGACGCCGTGCCCCACGCGACGCTCACGCTCCTCATGGCCCCCCGCGAAGGGGGCGGTGCGGGCACGATATTCATCGTCCAGATGATCGCCATCTTCGCGATCTTCTACTTCCTGCTCATCCGTCCGCAGCGCAAGCAGCAGAAGCTCCACGAGGCGATGGTGGAAGCGCTCAAGAAGGGAGACGACGTGGTCACCGCCGGCGGCATCATTGGGACCGTGGTGCACGCCGAGAAGGACCGGGTGACGATCCGCACGGGTGAGAGCACCCGCGTGGTGGTGGAGAAGGGACGCATCGCCCGCGTGACCACGCGGGAGACCGAGACGGAGAAGGGCTGAGGATCCGATGGCCCTACACCCCATCGTCCTGCTGGGCGATCCGATCCTGCGCACGCCCGCCGATCCGGTGGAGACGTTCGACGACGCGCTCCGGGATCTCGTGGACGACATGTTCGAGACCATGTACCACGCCGAGGGCGTGGGGCTGGCGGCGCCGCAGATCGGCATCGGTCGGCGCGTGCTCGTGATCGACGTGCGCGACAAGGACGACCCCGAGGCCGGCCGCGTCGCGCTCGTGAACCCGCGCGTGGTGGAGGCGAGCGCGGAGGTGGAGAAGGAGGCCGAGGGCTGCCTCTCCATTCCCGGTCTCGAAGAGGTCGTGGAGCGGTCCCGCACCGTCTGCGTCGAGGGCCTCGACCCCGGGGGCAGGCCCGTGAGCCTCCAGGCCGACGACCTCCTGGCGCGGGCGCTCCAGCACGAGATCGACCACCTGGAGGGGATCCTCTTCCTCGATCGGGTCAGCCCGATCAAGCGCCGCATGCTCCTCAAGAAATGGAAGAAGCTCCAGGAGGAGAACGTCTCCGCGTGAGGATCCTCTTCTGGGGCACGCCGCTCTTCGCGGTGCCTTCGCTGCGCGCGCTGGAAGAGGAGGGGCACGACGTGGTGGGCGTGGTGACCCAGCCCGACCGCCCGGCGGGGCGGGGGCGCGAGCTCACGTCGTCGCCCGTGAAGCAGGTGGCCGTCGAGGCCGGGGCCGAGAAGGTGCTCACGCCGGAGCGGCCCCGTGGGGAGGCCTTCGTGGAGCAGATCCGCGCGCTGGAGGCCGACGTGTCGGTGGTGGTCGCCTACGGCCACATCCTGGAGCGCGCCGTCCTCGACGTGCCCCGCCTGGGCTCCATCAACGTCCACGCCTCGCTTCTCCCGCGGCTGCGTGGGGCCGCGCCCGTCAACTGGGCCATCGTGCGGGGACACGAGACCACCGGCGTCACCGTCATGCGCATGGTGGAAGCCATGGACGCGGGGCCCATCCTGCTCCAGACCGAGGAGCCCATCGGGCCCGACGAGACCGCCACGGAGCTGGCCATCCGGCTGGCGGAGGTGGGCGCCCAGACGCTGGTGCAGAGCCTGGCGCTCATGGATCTGGGCGCGCTCGAGGAGCGCGAGCAGGACGGGTCGGAGGCGACCTTCGCGCCCAAGATCGACCGCTCCACGGCCCGCATCGCCTGGAACGCCGACGCCACCGACGTGGCGAACCTCGTGCGGGGGATGGAC
>JAHWKH010000151.1 GCA_019347995.1 Gemmatimonadota bacterium
ACGCCCGCCGGGCGTCAGCGCGGGCACCCGTGCGCGGACCGCCGCTGGCCGGGTCGGGCAGGAAGAACAGCACCAGGCAGCACGACACGACGCCGTAGGCCTCGGCCTCGACGTCCGGCGTCGAGGCGTCGCTGACGCGCACCTCGACCTGGGGCAGGTCGCGGGCGTCCTGCGCGAGCAGCTCCACCATGCGCGGTGCCAGGTCGATCCCCAGGGCGCGACCGGTCGGCCCCGTCGCACGTGCCAGCGGCAGCAGCGCGGCCTCTCGGCCGCAGCCGAGGTCGAGGACGCGCTCTCCTACCTTCGGATCGAGCAGGCCAATCACCGCGTCGCCGACCTCCGCCAGCTGGCGGTCCACGAAGCTCATCGATTTTGCGGCATGGCGGACCCGCTCGAGAACGACCTCGAGCTCCGCCTTCTCCTCCTTCACTTCACCGAGGAGCTCCTGGAGGGCGGGGGGGAGCTCGTCGGGAGAGGGCCGGGAGCTCTTCCAGCTACCGAATAGGCCGGCCATGGGGTGCGTCCTGAGGAGGGGGAGGAGCGGGCGGGGATAGCCTCGTTCCCAAGGTCGGGGGCGAATATGCGGGCGTCAATGCCTGGCGTTTCCGTGGCGGCCGCCGGGAAACTGAACGTCGTCGACGCCCCGCGCGGTCCGCCCGGGAAGGAGCGGGGCGATCGCAGCTCAGAACTCGGCCACCAGGCTCCACACGAAGCGCCACTCTCCCCCCGTGTCGAGGGGCCGGGCGAAGCCGAGGCTCACGCCGCCCCCGAAGAGCCGCAGCCGCAGGTCCAGCGTCGAGCGGAAGCCGCCACTCGTCACGGCCCCGATGCGCTCCAGGACGACCCGGGCGTCGTCGGACGCGTCCGTCCACCCGGATCGCACGATGACGGTCGGCGCCGGGGCGACGGCCGGCAGGAGGAAGGCACCACCCCCGAGGGGCCTCCGCAGGATCGGCAGCGTGTATCCGACGGCCGCCTGGCCCACCAGGGCCCGGTCGCCGGCGAACGCCCGTGCGGCGTAGCCGGGAAGCCCGCTGTAGCGGCCAAGCTCGAAGAGCCGCTGGGGCGGCGGATCCGCCGAGAAGACCACGCCGCCGTCGAGGCGGCCGTCGATCGAGACGCGGCCGAGGACCCGACCCATGCGCAGGCCCCCCTCGAGGCGCGCCCAGTCCAGTTCTCCGGTGGCCGCCTCCCCGTGGAGGCGCAGCGAGGCGCCCGTGCCCACGCCGAACCCGGTGGCTCCCCCGTGCCTTTCCAGGGTGACGCGGCCGATCCAGTAGTCGCCCTCGGCGACGGCGGCCGCGAGAGCCGGGTCGGCCGGGTCGGACGCCGTGTCCGCGGGAGGCGCCCCGAGGACCGCGAGCGAGCCTGCGCTGCGGTCCGCTCCACGCGCGACCTCCAGCCGCCACACCCCCACCGGCCCCGGCAGGCGCGCCACGAGTCCGAGCGTGCGGTGATCGTGGAACACCTGTTCGTCGCCCGCCACCACCGGCGCGACGCCGGGCTCGCGGCCGTAGGCGCCACCGAAATCATCCATGCTCACGATCTGACGCTCGGCGCGCAGGGCCCACTCCCGGCCGCCGCCCGGAACCCAGGAGATCTCCGCGCCGCCGCGGGCGGTGCTCTCGGCCCACGCCCATCCGCCGTGCCCCCGCACCCGTACGTCGTCGGGAAGCGGGCCGCCCTCCAGGACTCCCCCGACCCCCGTGAAGAGGCCCTCGGCGGGATTGTAGCGCACCAGCTGCGACAGGTGGCGGAGCCCGAAGCGCAGCCGGGGTCCCGCTCCCGGAACCGCCCGGGCCGGCTCCAGGTCCCGGAAGTCGTGGACGCCCACGGACCCGGAGAGGGTGCCGATGGCGGTGGACCAGCCCTCGAAGCCCTCGCCCTCGAACACGTCGCCCACCTCGAGCAGCCCCCCCGCGGGCACGTCGGCGGGCAGGGTGACCGGGGGATCGGGATTGGGCTCGGGGAAGCGGAAGCGGGAGACGACGCGGAGGGCCATCCGGGTATCGGTGAGCCTGGACACCGCCTGCACCTCGATGCGCTGGTGGCGGGGCAGCCAGAAGCGTCCGTCGTACTCGGCGCTTTCGAAGTCCACGAAGGTGGCCCCCGTGAAGGCGGCGCCCAGCAGACGCTCGTCGAGGGAGGGATCGGGGTCGCTGGCGATCATCCTCCCCCGCATCCGCACGATCTGATGGCGGGTGGCGTCGATGTCCAGGTATCCCTCGAAGAGGAGGGTCGGGCGATCCGGCGAGGCCACCGGCCGCACCTCCACCCGCACGAGCGGGATCGTCCGGTCGGGCAGGCGCAGGACCAGGACGGTGTCGCCCCCGTCGAAGCGGTAGAAGCGCTCCCGCTCCGGCCCCAGGGGATGGGCCGCCCGCCTCCGGAGCACGCGCCCGTCGTCCGTGACCGTGGGAGCGCTCCAGCGCACGAGGTCGATGCTCTCGCCGTAGAGGGTGGGAACGACCCACGGCACCTGGAACATCCCCAGCAGCGAGGGCACGAGCCCCAGGGTGCGCGAGCGGTAGCCCACCACCCGCTGGACCGGAGGCCGGTCCGAGCGCCAGGCGAGCTCGCTGGCCACCTGCTCGACCTGCAGGACCACCTCGCGCCCGTCGGACTCTCCCTGGACCAGGGCGATCTCGCTCTCCACCCCCGACCTGTAGCTCTCGAGCAGCTCCGGAAGGACCCGATTGGCCTCCGCCGCACGGGCGACGAAATCCCGCAGGGACGGGCTCGCGTAGCGGGAGGGTCCCGCCCGGGCCGCGCGCAGCTCCTCGATGGACATCGTGTCGGCCTGACCCGCTACGGGAGCGGGTAATGCGAGAACGGCCAGGGCGACGGCCATCGGGAGACGCGGGAGGGAGGTCATCGCTGCCGCTGCTGGCAAGGTCCGCACCACACCCTTCCAGCCTAGGGAGCGGCCGGCGGCGGTTCCCCGGGCGGAGGCGGCAGCTCGATCAAGCCCTGGACCAGGCGTGCCTGGAGCCCCCTCCACCCCTCCGGCACCGGCACGCCCCCCTCCTCCTCGCTCACCGCCCCCGGCTCGACGCACTCGAACTCGGCCAACCGGAGCCGCCGGTCGCGCGGGCGGAACAGGCTCCCCCACGCGATGGGCCGCACGGTCGATACGATCTCGACACCGGTCCCGGGCTCCTCCACGTGCTTGCAGAACCACGACGCCTGACGCCGGACGATGGCGAGCCGGAGGCGAAAGCGCTGGTGCTCCGGAAGGGCGAGCCAGCGGACGTCGTGGGCGTACCCGCGCAGCAGCATGGCGCGGAAGCCGTCGGGCCAGGCCCGGGCCGGGACGGGCCGGAGGTCCCCCCCCGGGGCCCTGACCTCCACGGTCGTGTCCACGTGGTAGGCCACCCGATCGATCCAGTTGAAGAGGCGGTAGTCCTGCCCCACCCCCACGCTCCAGAGCACCGCGTGCGCCGGCAGGTTGAGGGCTCCGAACACCGGGACGTGCCGCGCGGTGGCCAGCATGATCAGGCCGAGGAAGACCACCGCGATGCGCTCGGTGCGGCGCCAGGGGAGACGCCGCGGAGGCTGTTCGCCGGAGGCCCCGTCCAGGGCGCGGCCCAGCCGCTCGGCCACCTCCTCGCCCAGGAACAGCACCAGCGTACAGGTGAGGCCCACGATCGCCCAGGTGATGCCCAGCGTCACCATGATGAAGAGGTTGAACGCGGCGAAGGCGAGGGCGCCGGCATGGCGCAGCGGGTGGCCCCGGCGCAGGAACATGGGGAGGGCCAGCACCGGCTCCACCGCCAGCACCACGTAATCCATGATCCTCAGGAAGGGCAGGTGGCGAGGACCCCACAGGTCGGCGAGGCGCGCCACCTCCACCTTCATGGCGGCGTAGAGCCCGAGCCCCTCCCTCCACAGGACGCTGTCCAGCTTCCATACGCCGGCCATGAAGTAGATCCAGGCGACGTTCACCAGGAGGCAGCGGACCGCGACCCCCGAGACCCGCGCCGAAGCCCAGCGGCGGCGGACCTCCGGACCCTGCCTCCACCCGGCCACGGTGAGGGTGCGGCCGGTGGGAAGGAGGAGCATCCAGAAGAACAGGAGATGCACCACGGCGTCGTCCAGGTACATGACGACGAAGTTCCAGCGGTAGGCCGAGGCGGCGACCACCAGCGCCACCGCCGCCGCCCAGCGGACGCGCCAGCCGGCCGCGATGGCCAGCGTCGCGCCCAGCCCCAGCAGGTACGCGCCCGCAAGCACCCACCACGGCGTTCCGGCCTGGAAGAGCCCGACACGGGTGAACCAGTAGATGTCCTGGGTGACGGATCGGTCGATGAGCCCCCAGGGATGGCTGATCGTCGGGAACTCCACCAGCAGCCGGACGAACCAGGTCGCGCCCAGGAGGCCGACCAGGATCCGGAAGAGGTCCACCGCCAGCGCCGGGTAGTCGCGTCCCAGCCAGTCGGCCGCGGGCTCGACGAGCTGACGACGGAGCGTTCCGACCATGGGTGGGCCAGGCGGCGGGAAGGGATGGGCGCTGAGGGACTCGAACCCCCGACCTCCTGCTTGTAAGGCAGGCGCTCTAACCAGGCTGAGCTAAGCGCCCCGAGAGGCGGCCGGCGTAGGCCGGCCGGGGGCTACAGGATGATCGCCAGGGGCAGCAGGACCACGTATCCCAGGACCAGCAGGAGGGGCGCGGCCGTCACGGACCCCTGTGCGAGGAGCCAGTATGCCAGAGCGAGGACCACGAGCCCGGCGGCCGCCAGCGCCCCGTTCACCGCGGTGAAGCGAAGGGCCTGGGGCCCGCCCGCGCTGCGCGCCGGTGGCGCTTTCTTCGTCGCCCTGCGGTTCTTCCTGGCCATGGCGGCAAGCCTAGCGTATGCCCTCCCGGCGATCAAGCACCGCGGACGCACCCGCGGCCCGGCCACCTGGGGGGGCAGCCGGGCCGCGGCGCCGATCCCGGCGTGGGCGAGCCGACTCTACGTGGGCACTTCCAGCTCGAACTTGTCCACGTAGCGCTGGAGCCTGGACCGGGAGATCCCCAGCAGCCTCGCCGTCTCGCTCTTGTTGCCGTCGGTCCGTCGGAGCACGCGCTGGATGTGCTCCGAGATCACGTCGTCCAGGCTCAGGTCCTCGTCCGGGCCCGGGGCCCCGGCCGCCTCCTCCGCCCCGGTCTCCTCCGGTTCCTCGTCGGCGTCTTTCGGAGCCGCGGCTCCGAACGACTTGGCTCCGCGGCCGGGATAATCGACGCCCAACGACAGGTGCTCGGGCCCGATGCCGGTGCCGCGGGCGAGGATGGCGGCGCGCGTGAGGGCGTTCTCCAGCTCGCGCACGTTCCCCGGCCAGTCGTACGCCATGAGCTTCTTCATGGCGGGCTCGGAGATGTGGCGGACGATCTGGTGCGTCTCCTGGCGGATGCGCGCAAGCAGCGACTCGGCCAGGAGGGGGATGTCGTCGCGGCGCTCGCGCAGGGTGGGAACGGTGATCTCCACGACCTTCAGGCGGAAGTAGAGGTCCTCCCGGAACTCGCCGTCCTCCACGAGCTGCTCCACAGGCTGGTGCGTCGCGGCGATGACCCGCGCCTCGGTGGTGCGGGGCTCCTCGCCCCCCACCGGATAGAACTTCCGTTCCTGGAGGACGCGCAGGAGCTTGGTCTGGAACTCCGGGCTCGTGTCGCCGATCTCGTCCAGGAACACCGTGCCGCTGCTGGCGAGCTCGAAGTAGCCCTTGCGGCCCGACACCGCACCGGTGAAGGCCCCCTTCACGTGGCCGAACAGCTCCGATTCCAGGAGCGTGTCCGTGAGGGCCGTGCAGTTGACCGCGATGAAGGGCTCTTCGGCGTGGGCGGAGTTGGCGTGGATGGCCCGGGCCACCATCTCCTTTCCGGTACCGGTCTCGCCACGGATGAGGACGGTGGCGCGATTGCGCGCCAGGACGCCGATCATCTTGTAGATGTCGATCATCCGGGGGTCGCGGCCCACGACGGCGTTGGCGGCGTTCTCCTCCTCGTCCTCCTCCTCGTCCTTCGCTGCCTGGATCTCGGCGGCCTGCCGGTTCAGCTCCTGCTCGCGAAGGCAGCGCTCCACCAGCGACGCGACCTGCTTCAGGTCCACCGGCTTCACGATGTAGTCGAACGCGCCCGCCTTCATGGCCGCCACGGCCGTGTTCATGTCCTCGTGGCCGGTCACCACGATGACGTCCACGTGCTCCATGTGCTCCTTGACCTTCTCCAGGAGCTCGAGGCCGCTCATCCCCGGCATGCGGAGATCCGTGATGACCACCGCCGGATCGACCTTCTTCAGCTTGCCGAGCGCCTCCTCGGCGCTGGTGGCGGTATCGACGTCGTGTCCGCTGTGCTCGAGCTTGGTCTCGAAGACGTCGAGGGTATTCTCGTCGTCATCGACGATCAGGATCCTAGCTCCCATACCGCGCACTCCCATGCGTGTCGTGGGTGGATCGCACCATATGGCTCTCGTTTCGATCGAGGAAGG